>JAEWLD010000130.1 GCA_023393485.1 Bacteroidota bacterium | reverse complement strand
GTATTTACAACCTTGAGCATTTGAACAATCTGCGGTATTTTTCGAACCTGTATTTCCACGGGCATTCGGTTGGCGGAACCAATCCATCGCTGCTTGAAGCCATGGCGTCGCGAGCGTTGGTAATCGCTCATGACAATCACTTCAACAAAGGCGTTTTAAAAGACAACAGCTATTATTTTTCATCGCCCGCCGATGTCAAAAATATTCTCGAGACCATCAAAAAAAGTGATAACTTGCAGCTGGTCGAAAACAACTACAACGCAATTGTAAACGACTTTAACTGGGATAAAATAAATGGCGCGTACCTACAACTTTTTGAAGATTGTTTCGCAAAAGCTAAAGGGAGAAAATAACCGCCGCCCGCTACTGATTTTCATTCTTTTGCCGCTGGTCTGCATCCCGCTGCCATATCAGGCAAACAGCATCGCTTTGATACTTTTCACACTGGCGACAATAGTGACGTTCAAAAAGCGAAACTTCCGGCCTGACAGGGTTTTAATGCTTCCGATCCTGCTTTATTTTCTGATGCTGCTTTCATTGCTCTGGACAATAGACATGGTAGAGTCGGCGCCGTCGATTTCAAAGGAATTGCCGCTGCTGGTCATTCCGTTTTGTTTTATGGCAATGCCGCTGGTTCCGGCCGACATACGGCAGAAAATCATCCGCTATTTCAGTTTTGCAATGGCGGGTTTTAGCGTATTTTATCTCATAAAAGCGGTTGTTCGATTTGTTGCTTCAGGCGATACAGGCGTGTTTTTTTATCACGAGCTCGTTACAAAAGACGTCAATGCGATCTATGTTTCGGCGCTTGTCGGCACCGCATTTTTTTACTTTCTGGCAAAGCTGCGGAAGTCGGCGTTGGAAATGCTGGCAACCGCGATATTGCTCGCTGTTTTAATTCTGCTGTCCTCAAAAAACGTGATTGCGACGTGTTTGATTCTCGGGGTGATTTACTTTGCATTTTTCTCGAATCTTTCCAACAAAGCAAAATGGGCCGGAGCCGGGATTGCGGCCTTGTTGATTGCTTCGCTGGCCTTTGTGCCTGAAATCCGCGATCGGTTCAACATTGAATTGAGTACCATCACCACAGACAATACAGTCAATTACAGCGTCGGCGATGGCAATGTACACAACATCAGCATCCGTCAGGCGTGGAACAACGAAAGGTTTGAACAAAGTGACTTCTTTCCCGGTACGGCTTTCCGGGTTTACCAATTCAGGATTTTCCTGGAAATGATGGCCGAAGACAACGCGTGGTTGCTGGGTTATGGCCTCAATGCGTCGTATGATAAAATCGAGAAAAAAACCTTGAGTTACAATCTGTTCTCGGGCGATGCGAACGTTGAAGGTTATCAGAAGAAAAACTTTCACAACCAATACATCCAAGCCTTCGCCGACCTTGGCGTAGCAGGCTTTTTACTGATTGTTGCGATGCTGGCGGTAAATCTTAAAAATGGCATCAAACGCAAAGATTTTGTCCATATTTCTTTTGCAGTTCTGATGATAAGTTTATTTTTGACGGAATCATTTTTATGGCGGCAGCGTGGTGTGACTTTTTTTACGATGATGTTTTGCCTGCTCAATGTAGGCAGCCATAGAAAAGAATAAAAAAATATGAAAAGAATACTGATTACCGGAGCGGCCGGATTCCTCGGCTCGCACCTTTGTGACCGTTTTATTGCAGAAGGTTATTATGTGATCGGGATGGACAATCTCATTACCGGCGACCTCAAAAATATCGACCACCTGTTCAGCCATAAAAATTTCGAATTTTACCATCACGACATCACGAAATTCGTCCACGTTCCGGGTCAGCTAGATTACATTTTGCACTTTGCCTCACCGGCCAGCCCGATTGATTATTTGAAGATTCCGATTCAGACACTCAAAGTCGGGTCGCTTGGCACGCACAACTTGCTCGGCCTGGCGCGCGTCAAAAAGGCGCGAATCCTGATTGCATCGACGTCTGAAGTTTATGGCGATCCGCTCGTGCATCCGCAGACCGAGGATTATTACGGCAACGTGAATACCATCGGCCCGCGCGGCGTATATGATGAAGCCAAGCGTTTCCAGGAATCAATCACGATGGCGTATCATACTTTCCACGGCGTTGAAACCCGCATCGTCAGGATTTTCAACACTTACGGCCCGAGAATGCGACTCAACGACGGGCGCGTCATCCCGGCTTTTATCGGGCAGGCTTTACGCGGCGAAGACTTGACGATTTTCGGCGACGGTTCGCAAACGCGTTCATTCTGCTATGTTGACGATCAGGTGGAAGGCATTTTCCGTTTGCTGCACAGTGATTATGTTTATCCGGTCAACATCGGCAATCCAAACGAAATCACGATCAGGGATTTTGCCGACGAAATCATCAGGCTGACCGGAACGACGCAGAAAGTCGTTTATCATCCGTTGCCGATGAACGACCCGATGCAGCGTCAGCCGGACATTACCAAAGCCAAAGCGATTTTGGGATGGGAACCGAAAGTAGGCCGCGAAGAAGGCATGAAAATCACTTACGAATATTTCAAATCATTGTCTGACGAAGAACTGCTCAAGGAAGAGCACAAAGACTTTACGAATTATATTCATTGATGGTCGCGGCGCAGTCAGGAAGATATTCAAAGTATATCCGGCCCATCAGCGTATGTTTTGATGTGGCCGTCATCACTTTTTTTTCGCTGTATTTCTTCCGCGAACTGAGGCTTGACAACCATATTTACATTTTATACCAGACCATTGCCTGGCTACTGATTTCGTACATCGTTAAGTTTTACAGTATTTACCGTTTTACTACGCCTGTCGAAATCCTATCGAAACTGGTCAAGCAAGGCGCAATTTTCCTGTTGATCGTCATTGCGTATTTCCCGTTTTCGAAACAATCGATTTTTAGTGGAAAAGCCATCGCAATCTGCCTGACGGTGTCATTTTCAATCATCACGCTTTCAAAAACGATGTGGTTTTATTACCTTAAAAAATACCGCATCGTTACAGGCAGCAATTTCCGAAGCGCAATCATTGTCGGTTACACACCCGAAGCCATCCGGCTCAAGGAGGTTTTTATGACGCGTAACGATTACGGCTACCGTTTCATGGCTTTTTTCTCAGATAAAAAGTCGAACGCCAATGTCAAAGGCCGGATTGAAGATGTGAAGCCGTTTGTGCTTGAGAACAACGTCGACGAGATTTACTGTTCGCTCAACGAAATCAGCAATGAACAACTCAAGGATTTGGTCGATTTTGCCGATGAGAACAATCGAACGCTGAAGTTTATCCCGGACACCAAGGAAATCTTCTCAAAAAACCTCAAGATCGACTATTACGAAATGTTTCCGGTGTTGTCATTGCGCAAAACGATGTTGCACGATCCGGTCACCAAGGCGTTTAAACGCACTTTCGACATTACGTTTTCGCTGTTGGTCATCGTCTTGCTTTTGTCGTGGTTGACGCCGATTCTCGCCATACTGATCAAGCTTGAATCGCGAGGCCCGGTATTCTTTAAGCAAGGCCGTCCGGGAATTGATGAAAAAGAGTTTTTCTGTTACAAATTCCGTTCGATGCGGATGAATAAAACCACTGAGCAGGAAGCGTCCAAAAATGACCCGCGCGTCACGCGAATCGGCCGAATCCTGCGCAAGACAAGCCTTGACGAAATGCCTCAGTTCCTCAACGTGCTCATCGGCGACATGTCTGTGGTCGGGCCGCGTCCGCACCTTTGGTCGCAAAACAAGGCGTATGGCAACCGCATCAAGAAATACATGGTTCGTCACTATGTCAAGCCGGGCATCACAGGATTGGCGCAGGTCCGCGGCTATCGGGGCGAGATTGAAACCGATGAAGACATGGTCAATCGCATCAAATTTGACGTTTTCTATATAGAGAATTGGTCGTTGCTGCTCGACTTGAAGATCATTTTGCAGACGGTCATCAACATTTTTAAAGGCGAAGAAAAAGCGTATTGATTTTGACACCTTAGCGGAATCAATTGCTTTTAGTCTGCAAAATCCTTAACGAATTTGGCGGTTTTTCCGTAACACAGCTTTTACGGAAAGACGTATTTTAACTTCAGGGAAGGGGCGAATCGATCCCGTATGAAATCACCGGATTTTTCATTTACGGCAATCCCGTATATTTTACTAAAATTCATATCAATGTGTTGGCTATCGCTGACTGTTGCGTTGGTTAAATTGCGGGCCGAAATGTGGAATCGCCACGGGATGTTGACTTACGGGTCAAAACACATTTTTCTCAATCAATCCGGCCATTTGCTTGTCCAGATCAAACTCGCGCGCCGCAGTTTCATAAACGCGTTTTTTAATGCGCGCCAACCCAGGTTTGTCAAGCGTTGCAATTTCGAGGAGTTTTGCAT
>JAEWLD010000127.1 GCA_023393485.1 Bacteroidota bacterium | reverse complement strand
CATGGCTACCGCGCGTCTTATACGATCAATTCGTTCCGCTCGAATTTTGAATATGACCAAAACCCTGCCGCTTTTGACCAAGCTGGTAATTTCCGCGCAAAAACCATTATTTCAAATATCAACCTTGTCGAGCAATTCAACCCGTTGATCCGCGTTGATTTTGAGATGAAGAACTCGCTTAAGATTTTGGCCGAAATGAAAAAAGATCGCGCGCTTTCGATGAGTTTTGACAACAACCTGCTCACTGAAGTCGTCGGGGTTGAATATGTGGCCGGTTTTGGTTACCGTTTCAAAGACGTGACAATCACATCGCGTCTGGCCGACAACCCGCAAGGCGTAATCAGAAGCGATATCAACATCAAGGTCGACGTTTCATGGCGCAACAACAAGACGATTGTGCGTTACCTCGATTATGAAAACAACCAGCTTGCCGGTGGACAGAATATTTGGTCGGCGAAGCTTACAGCCGATTATTCGTTCAGCAAAAACCTGACAGCTATTTTCTATTACGACCATTCGTTCTCGAAAGCGGTGATTTCAACATCGTTCCCGATGACCAACATCAGGACAGGCTTTACGCTGAGGTATAATTTCGGCAACTAAAAAATCAAAAAAACACTTTTAGTTTGGCTGCGTAAGGATTACTTTTGCGAAACAACAAAATATCAAATAACAAATGAACATTCCAGCCAACCTAAAGTACACTAAAGACCACGAATGGATTAGCCTTGACGGTAATATCGCGACAATCGGCATCACTGATTTCGCGCAAAAAGAACTCGGTGACATCGTGTACGTTGAAGTAGAAACGCTTGACCAGACGCTTGATGCCGAAGAAGTTTTCGGTACGGTTGAAGCGGTGAAAACCGTATCTGACCTGTTCTTGCCGATGGCAGGCGAAATCGTCGAGTTCAACAGCCATCTCGATACCAATCCGGAAACGGTAAACACCGATCCGTACGGCAAAGGCTGGATGATCAAGGTGAAAGTTTCCGATCCGTCTACATTTGACGCGTTGCTTTCCGCCGACGATTACAAAGCGCTGATCGGTGCGTAAAAACGCCTGGCTGTCACTGGCCTGTATTTGGACAGTTACTGTTGCGGTTTTATGTTTAGTGAGTTTTACGGCATTGCCAGGGGCAGAAATTCCCGGCGCAGACAAGTACGTTCACGGTACATTTCACTTCATATTCGTAGTGCTTTGGAGTCAATATTTCAGGAAAAGCTCACGCCGCGAACCGCGTTTGTACTTTACGGCGCTTTTCTTTTCGGTAATTTTCGGGAGTTTGATTGAACTCGCACAAGGCTATTTTACAACGACGCGCCAGGCCGATCTAAAAGATGTGCTCGCCAATTTTTCGGGCGCTGCACTGGCAGTAATCCTACAATTGGCGCTGCGTGAAATAACCAAACGAAATCGCGAATAAAACTGATAAAAAACTCCCGCTTCGGTGGGATTTTTTTATTTTTACCCACAAACACCATTATGGACATCAGGCAATATCTGGATTCGACTTATCTCAAGACTGCGGCGCAGGCCGGACTTTCCGAAGCCGACAATACGGCCGTGGTGAAAAATTGCATTGCCGAAGCGATTTCCGAAGGTTTCAAACTCGTGATGATCCGGCCCGAACACGTATCGATGGCGAGGCAAATGATCGACCACGCCAAGTCAAGTGTACTTGTCGGAACGGTCATCGATTTCCCGAAAGGCGAATCGCCGCTTCACGACAAACTCGCAGAAGCTTCAAAAGCGATTGCCGACGGCGCAGACGACCTCGATTTTGTCTGCAATTACAAGGCTTTTATAAATGGCAATGCCGATTTGGTGCGCGAAGAAGTCTACGCTGCCACCAAGCTCGGTCTGCAACACCTGAAAACAGTCAAATGGATCATTGAAGTCGCGGCGCTCAGTACAGTTGGGATTGCTAAAATTTCGGCGCTGATCAAAGGCGTTGTCGTTTCGCAATTTGAAGGGCATTACGATGAAGTGTTCGTCAAGTCGTCGACAGGATTTTTTGAAACCGAAAACGGCCTTCCAAATGGCGCAACAGCCGAATCGATAACAATAATGCTCGACAATGCGTCGCCATTGCCCGTGAAGGCTGCCGGCGGGGTCAGGACTTTTGACGAAGCCGTCCAAATGGTCAATCTCGGGGTCAAGCGCATCGGGACATCGTCGGCTAAAACCATCGCCGGTGGCGGCATTTCCAAATCAGGTTATTAATATGAAAAATACATTCGCCCTTATCTGCTTTTTTCTCATTGCGATCGCGACGGCGCAAACCATCGATGAAACTTATCCTATTTATCCGGGTTGCGAGGGCAAAACCGCAGCAGAGACTGAAAGCTGTTTTTACACGAAAGTGCAGCAATTCGTGTTCGACAATTTTCAGATTCCCGCCTCACAAAAGGATTTTCAGGGAAGCGTTTTTGTGCTTTTCGAAGTCAATGATCAAGGCAATTTTGCAGTTTTGTACACCGATGCCAATCCAGATTTGACAACCGAAACCAAACGCGTTTTTGGCTTGCTGCCGAAAGTCACGCCGCCATTTTATAACGGCAAGCCGACTTACGCAAAGTATACGCTTAAAATCAACATTCCGCTTCAACAGCCGGGTGAAATTCCCACACCGGCCAAAGTCGTTGAGCCGGCTTATGCCAAACCTTATGAAAAAGAATTGGCTGAACTCGACAGCGTGAAATATCACAAGTTCAGAAACCCACAATTGACCAGCAATTTGCCAGTGCCGTTTTCACACAGCTATTATTCGCAATTTGACGATGCGATGAATATTGTCGGAAGTAACAACCATACGGGTTCAAAACCGTTTACGTATGCCGAAGTGTCAAAATATTATGACATCGCACAGGCCAATGACAAGATCAGGAAAGGCGGTTCGGGCTGGCTTTCGCGCAAACTCTGGAATGAAAATATGGTTGAAATCCAGGGCGAAGGCTATTGGTTTACGCTCAACCCGATTTTTGATTTACAGATTGGCAAAAATTCACCGGGCGAGGTCGATTATACTTATGTCAATACGCGCGGACTGCAATTTCAGGGCGGGCTCGGCGAACAGGTGAATTTTACGACGACGCTTTATGAAAGCCAAGGTCGTTTTGCCGATTACTACAATGCCTATGCGGAATCAATCGCGACCGGTGCCGGCGATCCTGCGATTATTCCGGGTATCGGCATCGCCAAACGTTTTAAGACAGATTCGTACGATTTTCCGCTGGCTGAAGCAAATTTGTCTTATACGCCGAATAAATTTTTTAACATGCAGCTCGGTTACGGCCGGAATTTCATCGGCGATGGTTACAGGTCATTGCTTGAGAGCGACGGGGCGAGCCCATATCCGTTCTTTAAACTCAACACGACTTTCTGGAAAATCAAGTATACGAATACTTATATGTGGCTCAAGGATGTTCGTCCCGAAGTCACGGTTGAACGCACGTATGCCAAAAAGTACATGGCCAACCACTATCTGAGCTGGAACATGTCGAAGCGCTTCAATATGGGTTTTTTTGAATCTGTGGTTTGGGCGGACACCAATGACCGCGGTTTTGACATGAGTTTCGTAAATCCGCTCATTTTTTACCGCTCGGTTGAGTTTGCGTCGTCGGCGCGCTCGGGCAATGCGCTTTTGGGCCTGACGGGTAAATATAAAGTCAGAAACAGCATCAACGTTTACGGGCAATTCCTGCTCGATGAATTTTCACTGGCCGATGTCAAGGCCGGCAACCAAAGCTGGAAGAATAAATTCGGGTATCAGCTCGGATTGAAATATTTCAATGCGTTCGCGATCAAAGGCTTGGTGCTTCAGGTCGAATACAACCATGTTCGTCCATATGTATACGCGCACAGCGATCCATTGACCAATTACGCGCACAACAACCAATCAATGGGACACCAATGGGGCGGCAATTTCCGCGAACTCATTGCGCTTGCACGCTACCACAGCGGACGTTATTTTGCCGATGCGAAAGTGACTTTTGGCGAGCGCGGGCTTGATTTTGACACGCCTGAAAACAATTATAATTATGGTGGCAACATCTTTAAGGATTATGAAGAAAACCGGCCGTACAATACCGGCGTCAAAGTTGGGCAAGGCAACAAAACAACTGTTTTTATAGCCGACATCCAAGCGGGTTATTTGATCAATCCGTCGACAAATCTCAAGGCATTCGCAAGCGTGATCTATCGCAATTTTGACCCGACGCAGGAAACCCTGGTAACGTTCAAGGATTCGACGACGTGGTTTTCAATCGGAATCCGCAGCGACATCTTCAACTGGTATTTTGATTATTGATGGGCAATGAAAAATTGAAAATTTACGTCGATCCGTCGAGTAACGTTTATTACGCGTCGTATTATTTGGAAGGCATCCGAAGGTTGTACGGCAAGCGCGCGATTTTGTATCGATCGGCAGATTTCGGCATTTTCAAATACAATGGCCTGTATTTGCCCGTGGTGTTGCGCCACCGACAAAAGCAAGTAAAACTGATCATCGATTTTGGCGACATCTGTGACGTCAACCGCGAAGCCTATGACTGGTGTGACCATTATGCGAAAATCAACATCGCATTCGGCGACCTCGAAAAACACGATAAACTTTTTTCTATCGGGCCGACTTTCGGAATCAATGTTTTTTCGAAAATTGAAACTGTCTGGTACGGTTTGACGAACTTTTTAAAAGCGCGCAAACGCATCCGGAACCCCAAGCAATTTTTATCTGATTATAGGGCGCAATACAAGCGTTACAAAGTTGAGCGATACAAAAACCGACATCAATCTGAAAATGATTGGATTTTCTTTGCGTCGTCGCTTTGGAAGACCGAGCCGGTGACGAATCAATTTCGCGCAAATTTCATTAAAGCTTGTAAAAATGTTTCCGCAATTCGGTTTGAAGGCGGATTTTCACCGCGTACGCGCAATGACATACCCGGTTTCGACGACTTGACAATGACGTCGCGAGAAGATTTTGACAGCTATGTGGAAAAAACCAAAAAATCACTTGCGGTTTTCAATACGCCTGCCGTCGGACTCTGCCACGGTTGGAAACTCGGCGAATATCTTGCGATGGGCAAAGCAATCATCACCACGCCAATTACGCGCGAATTGCCCGAAGATTTTGAAAACGGCCGGCATGTATTAATAACCGATGGTTCGCAGGAAGACATCCGGCGTGCAATAGAACAGTTGCAGTCTGACGAAAATCTGAAACAAACGCTTGAAACCAATGCCCGTCAATATTTTGACCGCTGGTTGTTGCCTGAAAAGACTGTTGCGCAGATTTTTGAGAAGGCGTTGTCGTGAGGGTTTGTAATTTTTGGGGTTGGAATAGGTTTTAGTTGGGTAAACCCCAAAGGTTTTCAAAACCTTTGGGGTTTAAACCACGCACTCCACAACACAAAGTCCTAAATTTTGTGACTTTTATCCTTTGCCACTTTCCAACTGTGCGCTATCTTTGCGCCAGTTTTTACCCCTAATGAATTCCGCATTGGAAACCGCTCAAAAATCATTTTCGCTCAAGGCTGCGTTTACCGACTTCAAGGAAATCACCAAAGCAGGATTGGCGGTCAGTGTATTGTTTTCATCCATAGCAGGTTACTTGCTCGGATTTGGCAAAGAACATCCGTTTCAATGGTCGGTTTTTGCGCTTTTGATGGTTGGCGGCTATTGCATGGTTGGCGCATCGAACGCCTTTAACCAGGTTATTGAAAAAGAGCTCGACGCCAAAATGAACCGCACCAAAAACCGTCCGGTTCCGGCGGGTCGGATGACGCCGAACGCGGCTTTGTTCATTGCCAGTCTGCTGACGATCATCGGATTGATTTTCCTCTACATGATCAATCCCAAGACAGCGATGTTCGGTGCGATTTCGATTTTTCTCTATACAAGTGTTTATACGCCGCTAAAAACCGTGACGCCGCTGTCGGTATTTGTCGGTGCTTTCCCGGGTGCGATTCCGTTCATGCTTGGCTGGGTTGCCGCCACCGGTGAGTTTGGCATCGAGGCCGGAACATTGTTCCTGATCCAGTTTTTCTGGCAGTTTCCGCACTTTTGGGCAATCGGCTGGTTCTTGTATGAAGATTACGAAAAAGCGGGTTTCTTTATGCTGCCGACAGGAAAAAGGGACAAATCAACCGCCATGCAGACCATGCTTTACACAATCTGGCTCATCGTCGCCTCATTGTTGCCGGCTTTGGGTTATACCGGGCAATTATTTTTGACGCCGGTTGCTGCCGCCGTCGTGTTTGTGCTCGGATTGTGGATGTTGTTCCATGCGGTAAAATTATACAACGAACGTTCGGCTAAAGCGGCAAAACGACTCATGTTGGTGAGCGTTTCATATATTTCGCTGCTTCAGCTTGTTTATATAACCGATAAATTTTTAAGATGATTGCAATGAAAGCGAAAGCGCCCCAGATGACCGAAGAAGAACACAAAGCGCGGACTGCCCGATCGTATAAGCTTATTCTCGGTTTCGCGATGGTTTCGATGACAATGATGTTTGCCGGCCTGACCAGTGCATGGGTTGTCAGTAAATCACGGGCCGACTGGATGAAGGATTTTGTGATGCCGACCGAATTTTTCATCAGCACAGCAGTGATCATCTGCTGCAGCATTACCTTTTTTCTGGCCAAACGCGCCATCAAGCGAGACCAGCGCGATGTTGTGACAGGACTTTTGCTGGCCACGCTCGCACTCGGCGGACTGTTTGCGTATTTCCAGATCCAGGGATTCAATGCGATGCTCGCCAAAGACCTGCATCCGGTTGGAGGAACGGGCGCAATTACGGTTTCGTTTATCTGGATCATCGTGGTGGCACACTTGGCGCACCTTGCGGGCGGCGTGATTTCGCTGCTGATTATAATTTATAATCATTTTAAACAAAAATACAACTCAAGCCAAACCCTTGGAATAGAACTCGGTGCAATGTACTGGCACTTTCTTGACTTTTTGTGGATTTATTTGTTTTTGTTTTTATATTTCTTCAAGTAAAACAAAGTTTGGAAGTGTTTGGGAAAAAAACGTAAATTTGGAAACTTTTAACAGACTAACTTTTTTATGGAAGCAACAATCGTAAATGCGGAAGAAAAAGAATGGGGCGCAGGCAATGAGCCGATGGGCGCCAGCTACGGCAAATTGATGATGTGGTTTTTCATCGTGTCGGATGCCTTGACTTTTTCGGGATTTCTCGCTGCTTATGGTTTCTCGAGATTTAAATTTATCGAAACGTGGCCGTTGCCCGACGAAGTGTTTACGCACTTTCCATTCATGCACGGCGTAGACGCCCCGATGTATTATGTGGCGTTTATGACGTTTATCCTCATCTTTTCCTCGGTTACGATGGTATTGGCGGTAGACGCCGGTCACCAGATGAAGCAGAACAAAGTCGCGATATACATGTTGCTGACCATTTTGGGAGGTTTGATTTTCGTTGGTTCGCAAGCTTGGGAATGGAAGAATTTTATCCAGGGCCAGTATGGCGCGATCGAAACCAAGGGCGGAAGTTTGCTCCAGTTCGTAGATAAAACCGGAAAACGTGTTGCGATTGGTGAATTCGCTGCACATCTTACCGAAGATCGCCAAGAACTGACGCGCAGCAAAGGCAAATGGTTCATGGACGAATCATCATTGCCGAGCGTATCGGTTGCTGCGGTTCAGGCAGGTTTTGCTGCTCACCCTGATTTGCTTATCCGTACCGAAAGGATTTACCAGGGAACAAAAGAAGATTTGGTTGACAAAAGGCTGGAGCCAGGCATGCAAAAGGTCAAACACAAAGAAGTGTTGACGCGCGCCGAATCAGAAAAAATGCTCGCCAACGCACATTATGTCGTAGAAGGTGCAAACCTCAAGCGCAATGAGTACGGAAGCAAGCTATTCGCGGACTTCTTTTTCTTTATCACAGGTTTCCACGGTTTCCACGTATTCTCAGGCGTCATGATCAACATCCTGATTTTCATCAATGTTGTGTTAGGTACTTATGAAAAGCGCAGATCATATGAAATGGTAGAGAAAGTCGGTTTGTACTGGCACTTCGTTGACTTGGTTTGGGTATTCGTATTTACATTCTTCTACCTCGTCTAATTCCAAAAAGCAAAAAGATATATCATGGCACACGCAAACGAATCGCATACAAAGAGAATCTGGATTGTTTTTGCTTACCTGTCGGTCATCACAACGGTCGAGGTGGCACTCGGTATCACAAAGCCCGATCTTCTCCATACACACACAATGTTGAGCATGAACCTGCTTAACTGGATATTCATCATTCTGACGATCGTCAAGGCTTACTACATTGTCTGGGCTTTCATGCACATGGAAGGCGAACGCGCCAGTTTGCGTTGGGCAGTGGTATCGGCGGTCATCTTTCTTGTTTTATATTTGATTTTCATCCTCTTGGTTGAGGCCGATTATATTTACGAAGTATTTAGGACTTCTACCATCAAGTGGAATTTCTAATGGGCAATATTGGTAATATTAATTCATAAAAAGGACGGTTTTCACACCGTCTTTTTTTATTTTTGCAATCGAAAAAAAACGCCACTGATGAAGAAAAAAATCGTGCTTTTCGTGCTTTTTATCCTGCCGATCGTGGCGTACTTGTTTTTTGCATCGGGCATCAACAATTTCACGAAGCTGCCCGTTCTCAGGCCGGACGTGACGGAACTTCCCGATTGGCCGTCGCTTACCGGCGATAAGGTTCAGCTTGGCGGAAAAATCACAGTGCTTGGTTTTGGTGGGAAAGACCTTTTAAAGAATCGCGGAAACCTCTTCAATCTCGGGCAGAAAGTCTACGAACGCTATCACGGGTTCGACGATTTGCAGTTTGTTTTCATTTGCCCGACAGGTACCGAAAAAGACGCCCAACATATCGTTGACCAGTTCAACACATTTGCCGATACCAAATCGCTTCGATTCGTGTTCGCACCGCCGGCGGAAATCGAAAACTATTATGCTTCGCTAAAACTTAAGGGCAAGCTCAACGCCGACGCCGGAACGTCAAACATTTACCTGCTCGACAAAAACCGCAACTTGCGCGGGCGCAAAGGCGACGAATACAAAGAAGGTTATGATATGTTCCATCCATCGGAACTCAGCAATAAAATGCTCGACGATTTCAAAGTGTTGCTGTATGAATACAAAGCGGCGCTGAGGAAAAACCACAACGCTTCCAAACAGCTTGACAATGAAAAATAAATCATACATCGGCATTTCGTTCATCATCCTGATTTTCGGGATTATCTTCGTTCCAAAAATCGTTGAGCGATGCCAAAATAATGACGTCGTAAAAGGCGAGCGCCTCGATGCGATCCAGGGAAGCGGAAAGACTGAAACTTCGCTGTACAAAGTCGGTCCGGCGCCCCAGTTCAAACTGACCGACCAAAACGGGAAAACGATCACCAACAAAGATTATTTGGGCAAAGTCTACGTTGCCGAATTTTTCTTTTCGACCTGCCCGACGATTTGTCCAAAAATGAATGCCAACATGCTTGAAATTGAAAAGGCGTTTTTTGGCAATCCGAATTTCGGCATCGCTTCAATCACTATCAATCCCGAATACGATACGCCAAAAGTGCTGAAAGAGCACGCCGAAATGCTTGGCGTCAAATCGTCGAACTGGCATTTTCTGACCGGCGATAAAGATTATATCTACAATTTGGCAAACCAGGGCTTCAAAGTGTATGCTGGCGAAA
>JAEWLD010000102.1 GCA_023393485.1 Bacteroidota bacterium | reverse complement strand
GGAAAAGGATTTGCGCGAACAGGCCCGCGAGATTATCGGCAAAGTTGATTCAAAAGCCGAGAAGAATGACAAGGACTATGTCTTTATCCATTTCATCCTTAACTATTTGCCGCAAGGAATGATTGGGCTTTTGCTTGCCGTGATTTTGTCTGCAGCGATGTCTTCATCGGCATCGGGGCTCAATGCGCTGGCTTCAACCACGGCGATCGACATTTATAAGCGCAATGTAAAAGGTGAAAAATCCGAAAAACATTTCGTCAATGCCACGCGATTCTTTACGCTTCTTTGGGGAATCATCGCGATATTATTCGCATGTGTCGGGACGCTTTTTGAAAACCTGATCCAATTGGTCAATATCGTCGGATCTATTTTTTACGGTACTGTGCTCGGCATTTTCCTGGTAGGGTTCTACATCAAATATGTCAAGGCCGAGGCGATGTTTTGGAGCGCGCTTATCACCCAGACCATTGTGCTGGTGATTTATTATTTCGCCATCTATGTTTACCCGACCGGCGAAGAAAAACTCGGTTATCTATGGCTGAATTTTATCGGCGCGATCCTGGCGATCTTACTTTCGATACTCCTGGAATCGACAATTTGGCGCAATCGAAGGCTGGCGGCCGGTCAAGTTTAGATTGAATGCCAAAAAAAAAGCCGCGAGTCAATCATTCGCGGCTTTTTATAATTCTGGACTTTTTATTTTTTATTCCATTCGGCAATGCTTTCCTTATTCATTTTGACATAGTCTGCATTGTTGGCTTTCTCAGCGGCGGCCAGTGACATCTGCGCGGTTTCAATCGCGCCTTTCTTGTCGCCGAGTTTGGCTTGGATCAGCGATTTCTGGCGTGAATACCAAAACGGCTTGTCTTTGTTGAGTTCAAGCGCTTTATTGATGTAGGTCAAGGCCTTATTCATATCGCCGTTCGACTGATAATAATATTGCGCTGCAGAATAATAATCGGATGCGGCCGGGCCGCCTAATGCTTTTTCAATGCTTGCCATTGCCATTTTGGCGGTTGGAACTTCAAATTTAACGGCAGCCAGGGTTTTTTCCCATGAGAATTCGAGAAAGCCGAAATTGTTGTCAAGCCCATTGACGCCGATGGTCCAAGTCTCGACCGGACGGTTCAGCATTTCAGTTTTAACTGTAGTTTTCAATGCTACATCTGCGTCATTCCACTGTTCGGGCGTGCCCCAATTGTCTGTTTTCGAATAAAAGAAAACATCCCAGCTTTCGGCTTTTGGCGTGACATAAAGCGCATATTTTCCTTTTTTAAGTGTTTTGCCGTCAATCATCACGTCTTCGCTGAAAGATACTGTTGAGTTGGCGTTCGCGCCTGCACGCCATACTTTGCCAAATGGCACGAGGTCGCCGAAAATGGTACGGCCTTTCATGCTCGGCCTTGAATAAATCACTTCAACATCGGTCAATCCGACTGTCTGTGTTACTTTTCCGGTCGGGCTGGGCGCCGGCGTTTTTACCTGTGCGTTGATTGAAAAGGCTGCCAAAACAACCAATATACTCATTATTCTCTTCATGATAAAGTAAGTTTAGTTAAGCTTCAAATGTACGAAATAAACAGAAAATCAAAAAGCGGCCGATCGCCAATCCGTTATATTTTTGTTTAATATTTATTACGCCTTGTTAAACATTTTGTACATTTATAAAAACCAGGCGATGTTACATACATTCAAGACCGTCCAGCGATTTCCAGTTGACGCAGCAAAAATCTGGGAGTTCATCTCAGACCCTAAAAACCTCGCGTTGATCACACCGCCTGAAATGGGGTTCAAAACCCTGTCGGGCGACGAGCGGCAAATGTTCGCAGGCCAGATTATCCATTATACCGTTACGCCTCTTTTGGGCCTCAAGCTCGAATGGGTTACCGAAATCACGCATGTTCTGGACCGACAATTCTTCGTCGATGAGCAGCGCTACGGCCCGTTCGCCTTTTGGCATCACAAGCACTTCATCGGCAGAACCGACGGCGGATGCGAAATGGAAGACTTTGTTCATTACAAATTGCCGCTGGGTTTTGTGGGCAATCTTTTTCACGATATTCTCGTTAAGCCTAAACTTGACGAAATTTTTGAATTCCGACGAAAAAAAATGCATGAATTATTCGGCGCGCCATGACCGGGAAAATAAACATCTTTTGGTTCCGCCGCGACTTGCGGCTCAACGATAACCACGGCCTTTTTTCGGCATTGGCTTGCGAAGAAAAAGTGTTGCCGATCTTTATTTTCGATCAAGACATTTTGGCCGAACTGCCCAAGAACGACGCGCGTGTAACATTTATCCACAAACTATTGACCGACTTGGACCTCGCGTTGAAAAAATACGGTAGGCTGGCGGTTTTCAGCGGCGAGCCGTTGGCCATATTTGAGGCGCTGGTTAAAAATCACAATGTCAACGCGGTTTTTACCAATCGCGATTACGAACCATATGCGAGAAGCCGCGAGAATGAAATCAAAAATTTATTGGCCGCGCACGGCGTCGGATTCAAAACATTTAAAGACCACGTCATTTTTGAAGCCGGCGAAGTTCTTAAAGCCGACGGAAAACCTTATCTGGTCTACACGCCTTACAGCAATCGCTGGCTCGAAAAATTTGCGAAAACCGATTGTGTCGATTTCACTACGGACATAAATCTAAACCGGATCGCTTCGCATGATTATCCATTTTTATCGCTTGGGGACATCGGGTTTGAAAAATCGGCCATCGTCGTACAAGAGCCCGAAGTTTCAGAAAAAACAATCGACGATTACGAAAAGAACCGTAATTTTCCTGGGAACGGCCAAACATCGCACTTAAGCCCGCATTTGCGGTTTGGCTCGGTCAGCATCCGCGAAATCGCGAAAAAGGCCGTCCGAAGCCGTAATCAAACGTTCCTGAAAGAACTCATCTGGCGCGAGTTTTTTATGCAAATTCTTTGGTATTTTCCCGAAACCGTAACCAAAAGTTTTCGTCCTGGATACGATGGAATCAAATGGCGGAATTCAGAAGCCGATTTTAAAAAATGGCGTGATGGCAAGACCGGATACCCGATTGTGGATGCGGGAATGCTCCAGCTCAGCCAAACCGGTCTGATGCACAACCGCGTCAGGATGATCACCGCGAGTTTTCTATGCAAACATCTGCTGATTGACTGGCGTTGGGGCGAAGCTTATTTCGCGTTGAAATTAATCGATTACGAACAGTCGAGCAATGTCGGAAACTGGCAATGGGCTGCGGGAAGCGGCGTCGACGCTGCGCCGTATTTCAGGATTTTCAATCCGGTTGAACAACAGAAAAAATTCGACAAGGAATTCAAATACATCAAAAAATGGGTTGCCGAATTCGGTACCGAAAAATATCCCAAACCGATGATTGACCACAACCAAGCGCGCGAACGCTGCTTAAAAGCGTATCGCGAAGCCGTTAGTTAATCATTTTGCCACTACTGGATCGCGCGGATCTCGTCGACGGACAATTCATCAAAATGCTTGATTACCAAGTCGGCCTGCGAGAGATCCTGCAGTCTGGAATTCGCACTGTCATAGCCAATGGTAAAAATCCCGGCTGCCTTCGCGGCTTTGATGCCATTGGTTGAATCCTCGATTATGACACAGTTTTCAACGGGCTGGCCGGACAAACGCACGGCCTCTATAAAAATCGCCGGATCGGGTTTTGACTTTGGAAAATCCTCGCCGCTGACGATGTGCGAGAAATATTGGTACAACCCAAACCGCTTAAAGATACGATCAATCGTCACTTTCGCCGACGATGAAGCAAGAATCAGCTGCATTCCGCCTGAGTGCAAATCCTTTATCAGATTTTCGACGCCGTCCAGAAGAAACAAATCTTTTTTGGTATCAAACGCGTCGTTGAAAATTGCACGCTTGATATTGATGAGTTTTTCGACATCTTCTTCGAGGGCAAACTTGTCCTTCAGTTTCTGATAAACGTTGCGCGTAGAGTTTCCGGTAAATGTCGCATACAAATCATCGGGCACGTGAATGTCCAATGCTTTGAAATGTTGTTGGTAAGCGTAGTAATGGACGGGTTCGGTATCGACGATCACGCCGTCCATATCGAATATAACTGTGTTTTTCATTTGGTTGCTGGTCGCTGGTCGCTGGTCGCTGGTCTTTTGACTTTAGACTTTAGACTTTAGACTACTTATTTCTTCAACAAATACCGAATCACCGTCTCGGCGCAATACAGCCCGAAAAGTCCCGGCATATAACTGCTCGTGCCGTAAAACGATTTCTTGAAATTTTGCCCGTCGGTCATTTTGAGGCTGTCTACTTTTTGGATTTCAGTTGAAAATACTGCCTTGACGCCTTTCTGGACATGCATTTTCTTTAGGCGTTTGCGAACCGCAGTGGCCAAATGGCAGTTATGCGTTTTGCTGATGTCTGACACTTTTACCTTTGAGGCGTCGAGTTTGCCGCCTGCGCCCATTGAACTGACGACTTTTATCTTTTTGTCGCGCGCCGATTTGATCAGGTTGAGTTTCGGCGTAACGCTGTCAATGCAATCGACAACATAATCAAAATCGGTCGTGACTAAATCATACGCGCGTTCGGGCGACAGGAATTCCTTGATTTTGGTGAGTTGTAATTCAGGATTGATATCCTGCAACCGATCGGCCATCAGGTCTACCTTAGACTGCCCGATCGTTGAATGCAGCGCCGGCAATTGCCTGTTGATATTGGTGATGTCAATCACGTCGCCGTCAACGATTGTCATTTTGCCGACGCCGGCCCGCGCAATGAATTCTGCCGCAAATGAGCCTACGCCGCCCATTCCGACGACCAATACATTGGCGCTTTTAAGTTTATTGAGTCCTTCTGTGGTAAAGAGCAGTTCGGCCCTTTCTGTCCATTCAGCCATTTGGATTATTGGGTTTTATATTTTTGGACACGCTGCACTTTAGAGTTTTAGACTGAAGGCGGCGTTGACATTTTTATTGATGGTATATTTGAGTTGTTCGATTGATTTGTCTTTGTATCTGGCGGCCAGCGAATAAACTTCCTGGATTGTTTCATCGATCATATCGGTCTCGAGAAAAAAGCGATCGTCGGGAACTAACTTGAAAACGTTTTCGAGTTCCGGATTTCGCAACAAGTATTTCCCAAACGACAGGTAGAATCCTGCATCGAGCAATTGTTTGGCGACCTGTTCATTTTTTGAAAAACCGTGAATGATCATCGGTACCGAAATTCCGAATTCTTTCTTGATTTCGATTGCCTCCTGATAGGCCGCAACGCAATGCAGAACCACCGGTTTGCGATATTTTACAGCCAAGTCCAGTTGCGCTTTAAAAACCGGAATCTGCACGTCAATGGGCGTTTCAATGCGTTTGTCGAGCCCGCATTCACCAACAGCCAGGCATTTTTTGTCGGACAGCTTTGATTCAATCATTTCCAGATCGGCATCCAGGCGCTCACCTGAAATCCGCCATGGATGAATGCCGATTGAAAAATATCCCGCTGAAACGTCAAATTCGTCTGGATACTGATTGACCAGTTCCACGACGTTGACCTCGCCACTGCTGCGGTGTGTATGCAGGTTGAAATACATCAGTCGCGGAATTTTTTAACTCCGGCCCGGATTGCAACATCGAGCACATTTTCCTGCGGTACGGCCGGGCACGAATATTTGTGATTGTAGGCACAATACGGATTGTACGCCTGATTGAAATCAATAGCGATTGTGTCGCCTTGCGGAATTTTCAAATCAATGTAGCGGCCGCCGATATAGGTTTCATTGCCATTGGTCAGGTCTGAAAACGGCAGAAACAAATAATCTTTGAATTCATGCTGCTTCATTAAATCGAGGCTGCGATAAACATTGAGCTTTAACGGTTTCCCGTCGATATTGAAATGAAGTTCACCGTATTTTTCATACATCGGCAAGCGGTTGGTCGAGGTTTTCATCGCGAAGGGCTTTTCGTTTTCGGTCCTGACGAGTTCGGCAA
>JAEWLD010000092.1 GCA_023393485.1 Bacteroidota bacterium | reverse complement strand
ATGCATAAAAAACTATTTTTGTTGGATGCAACCTGAAAATTCCATCGCTCTTTCGAATTACATTTTGGCGACAAGCCAATCAGATAGCGCCGCTTTATTGAACGAAGTCACCGGGAATTTTGCCCGGACGACTTTCAAAAAAAATCAATATCTGGTAAAAGAAGGTATGATTTGCCCTGTTTTCTGTTTCATCGAAAGCGGGATTTTGCAGCACGCAATCACAGTTGACGGCGTAGAAAAAACCACGTATCTCGCGCTTCGGCATTCGGCTACGACATCGTTGTACAGCTTTCTGAACCAGTCGCCATCGAGAAAAAATGTCAAGGCGATCGTTGACACGGTTCTTTGGACAATCGATTTGAAATCCTTTAAAAATCTGCTTGCAGAAAACGACTTGTTCCGTCAATTCTATTACAATTTGCTCGAGCGACAGATTTGCCTGATCGACGATTACAGAATTGATTTGCTGACGATGACGCCCGAAGAACGCTATCACAAACTGTTGGCAACCGAACCGAAACTGCTCCAGCAAGTGCCTTTGCATTATCTCGCATCGTTTCTCGGGATTTCGCAGCGCCACATGAGCCGAATCAGGAAAAACACAAAATAGCGCCATTTGGCCACTTTTTACGGAAATGAAATGCGTAATTTTGGCATTATCATTTAATCATTTGTCATGAAATATTTACCTATTGACCGCAACCTGTTCATCAAAAACCGCAAAAAGTTTACGGCCGAGATGAAACCCAAAAGCGTCGCCGTCTTCAATTCAAACGATATTTATCCGGTCAGTGCGGACAGTACTTTGCCGTTCGCACAACATCGCGACATTTTTTACCTCAGCGGTGTAGACCAGGAAGAAAGCATCCTTTTGCTTTGCCCGGATGCGCCATACGAACATCAGCGCGAAATGTTGTTTTTGCGCGAAACCAACCAGCATATCGCCATCTGGGAAGGCGAAAAACTGACCAAAGAACGCGCATTTGAAGTCTCGGGAATCAAAAATGTTTACTGGCTTTCGGACTTTGAAAAAATGCTTTACGAAATCATGACGTACACCGAAACGATGTACATCAACACCAACGAGCATTACCGCGCCTCGGTTGAAACTCAAACGCGCGAGGCAAGGTTCATCAAATGGTGGAAGGAAAAATATCCCGCGCACAACGTCGCAAAGAGCAATCCGATTTTGCAGCGTTTGCGTTCGGTTAAGGAAAAAGAGGAAATTGATTTGATCCAAATCGCCTGTAACATTACCGAAAAAGGGTTCCGCCGGCTGTTGCCATTCGTAAAGCCCGGCGTCGCCGAATACGAGATCGAGGCTGAATTGATTCACGAGTTCATCCGCAACCGCTCCAAAGGCTTTGCCTATACGCCGATTATCGCTTCGGGCAACAACGCTAACGTGTTGCATTACATTGAAAACAATCAGCTTTGCCAGGCCGGTGATTTGATCCTGCTCGACGTTGCTGCCGAGTACGCCAATTATTCAAGCGATTTGACGCGTACAATTCCGGTTTCGGGACGTTATACCGACCGTCAGAAAGCAGTGTACAACGCTGTTTTGCGCGTAAAGGACGAAGCGACGAAAATGCTTCGGCCAGGCGTTTTGTGGAAACAATATCACGTTGAAGTCGGCAAATTGATGACCTCGGAATTGCTCGGGCTTGGCCTGATTGACAAAGCCGACGTCCAGAACGAAAATCCGGACTGGCCAGCTTACAAAAAATATTTCATGCATGGCACATCGCACCATTTGGGGCTTGATACGCACGACTACGGATTGCTTCACGAGCCGATGAAAGCGAATATGGTATTCACCGTTGAGCCTGGAATTTACATTCCTGAGGAAAAGTTCGGCATCCGACTCGAAGACAATGTCGTGGTTCAGGAAAACGGCGACCCGTTCAATCTGATGCGGAACATTCCGATTGAGATTGACGAGATCGAAACTTTGATGAACGCGTAACGCCATTCTACATTTTTGACCGCAGATCCGCAGATTTCCTTTAATCAGCGGATCTGCGGTTCTTTTAGGAAAACCTTAAAAATATCTGTCGGTTTCCAGCGGTCCAAAAAAGTATCTTTGTGTTTATGAACACGCTTCATTTCAAAAACATCCCAGTCAGTTATACCGATGACGGGAAAGGCACGGCAATAGTACTGCTTCACGGTTTTCTCGAAAACAAAACCATGTGGGAAAGATTTGTTCCGGAACTTTCAAAAAAGTACCGCGTGATTACAATCGACTTGCTCGGTCATGGCAAAACAGAGCCGCTGAATTACGTCCAAACAATGGAAGACAATGCGGATTTGGTTTTGGCGGTTTTAAACAAGCTCCGCATCCGCAAAGCGGTTTTAGCCGGACATTCGATGGGCGGTTATGTGGCTTTGGCGTTTGCCGATCTGTTTCCGAACATCGTCAAAGGCATCGCGCTGATCAACTCAACGTCAAAGGCCGATAGTGCCGAGCGCAAAATCAACCGCGACCGCGCCATTATTGCCGTCAAGCAGAATTACACCAACTTCGTAAGGATGTCGGTCGCCAATTTGTTCAGCGAAGACAACCGCGAACGGCTTGCGGCTGAAATCGAATCGGTCAAACAGGAAGCGTTAAAAACACCGCTTCAAGGCATCGTGGCATCGCTTGAAGGCATGAAAATCAGGAAAGACCGGGAAACACTATTGCACGAAGGGAAATTTCCCGTGCTGCTGATTCTCGGCAAAAAAGATCCTGTATTGAATTACGATGAAAATGTCAGCCAGGAAAAACATCCATCGGTCCAGCGCGTGGCATTTGCCGACGGCCATATGAGCCCGATTGAAAACCGCGATGAATTGCTTGAAGCGTTGCAGGTGTTCTTCAAAAAGCTCTAAATCATTCCATCTGATAGGTAACCCTGCTCAGCCAGTTCGGCGGCGCTGTGCAAATGACTTGCGGTTCCGTTGCGCATCAGGATCAATTTTCCTGAAACCGACAACACTTCGCTGTACTGATGGTCGGTAATGATAATTCCTTTTGTTGTGTTTTGCCGAACCAGACCGGTAACGGCCTCAATCAAAATCGGCGATAATCCGGAAAAAGGTTCGTCGAGCAGGACAAATTTCGATTCGTTCGATAAAACCAGTTTTATTTCGAGATATCGCCGCTCGCCGGCCGACAACTCGCGCATTTTTTTGTCGATGCAATTGGCGATTACCGGATCGTTCAGGAACGAAGCTATTTGATTGGGCTCGATTGACAACCGGATTGCCTTTTTGACGCTAAAGTGTTTCGGGATGAAATTGTTTTGCGGCAGATAGCTGATCCATTTGATTCGGTCTTCGATGCTGCTTATTTTT
>JAEWLD010000067.1 GCA_023393485.1 Bacteroidota bacterium | reverse complement strand
TTCTCAAGACTGTCGACGACGATGCAGCCTTCGGGCGCGTTGTAGTGCTGTCTGGTGATGATCACATGCGTCCGGTCCGGAAGCGGTTTGGCGAAACTTTCGAAAGTTTTTCGGCCCATGATGATATGATGCCCGGTCGTTTGCTGTTTGAAGCGTTTGAAATCGTCGGGTAAATGCCAGAGCAATTGGTTGTCTTTGCCGAGCGCGTTGTTTTCGGCCGCAGCCGCGATCAGGATAATCATGGATTTTCTGTTTCTTTTTGGGCGTCTAATTCTGCCTGGAGTTTCTGCATTTTCTTTTGCTGCATTGAGACGAGCTTGTCAATCTGGTGCCGTTCCCAATTCTTGTTCATAAAGCTGTCGGTGATGAATACCTTGACGAAATGCAGCACAAAAAAGAACGCCCACAATGTAATTCCCCAAGCGTACCAATCGTCGGCCCGGTCAACATCGAGGCATTTGTTGATGATGTACAAAAAAATGCCGCCCACGAGAAACAAAAGAAAATGCCTGAATACATTTTTTTTCTGACGGATGCGATTGCGCGCGTACTCGTACTGTTCGTGTTGCAGGTTGTCCATTGGGCGTTTTTTTGCGATTTAAAGGTATAATTTTTTCGGAAATCCCAAAAATCTGCCGTCAATCGAAAATGAAAAATTCACGCGCCAGCACTATTCGATTCTTTTCGGATTGAGCATGCCGGTGTAATTTTTCCGGTACGCGGAAATCAGGAATACATGTGCCGCAAAAATCAATGCTGCCACGAGCATGTTTGCCGGATCGAGCATCGCATGATACCAAAGAATATTGACGGTAATCGGGAACAGGACAACAAGCGCCAACGCTACATAGCGGCAATCAGCAGTACGACCGCGCAGACCAATTCTACGGTTTTAATGATTTCAAGCGTATGGCCAATGGTAAGGCCGGCCATATAAGTGGTGATGTCTTTTGACAATTCGGGTTGTGCCGGAGTCATTTTAAGGAAAAACATCACCGACGCCTAAAGGAACATCAGTCCTAAGCAGACGGACAACAATAACAGCGATTTTCATGTTTTTGATTTTTTTTGATTGATTATAACCAAGTTACGGTTTTTTGGGTTTGACGCCGGAAAAAAATAACGTTACAAAAAATCCCGCCGAAGCGGGATCAAATTGTTTAAGTTATTCAATTCGTTTTGGCCTGAACAGCGCGGTGTAATGGTTCCGATACGCGTAAAGCAAAAACAAATGGGTCGCCAATACCAGGATTGCAATAAAAAACGCCATTGATCCGGGTTCGAGCGTACTGTGCAAAAGTACGATGTTGAAGGTAATTGGTAACAAAGCGACGGCTGCCAGCGCGACATACCGGCCAATCAGGAACGAAATCGCGCAGATCAATTCAATTGCCTTGACTATATCCATCAAATGCACGACCGACATGCCCGACATATAGGTCATGACTTCTTTTGGCGGCACCTGGTCTTTCGGGTACCATTCCATAAAATAAACGACGGAAGCCTGAAGGAACATCAAACCCATCAGGATTCTCGCCACAATCACTGCAGTTTTCATAATTTGATTTTTTTGGTTGTGGCAAGTTTACGGAAAATTCCTGATAAAAAACATCCCGCTTTCTGGCGGGATAGTATTGTCAGTAAATCGGTTATACGGCCACCGAACCTTTAATATGCGGATGCGGGTCATTTGAGATTAAGAGGAGGACAGCCTGTGGCTGTCAGGTAAACAAGCTTTAGCTTGTTATTCAATGACGCCTTATACGGCGACAATGCCTTTTATATGCGGATGCGGGTCGTAATCAACCAAGGTGAAATCTTCAAACTTAAAGTCAAAAATGTTTTTGATTTCGGGATTCAAAATCATCTTCGGAAGCGGACGCGGCTCGCGCGAAAGCTGCAATTCAAGTTGCTCAAAATGGTTGTTGTAAATGTGCGCATCGCCAAAAGTGTGGACGAATTCGCCCGGTTGCAGACCTACGACCTGTGCGACCATCATCGTGAACAAGGCATACGATGCGATATTGAACGGAACGCCCAAAAAGATGTCGGCGCTGCGTTGGTACAATTGGCACGACAACTTGCCGTCGGCGACATAGAATTGGAAAAACGCGTGGCATGGCGGAAGCGCTGCCTTTCCATTGGCGACATTTTCGGCAAACGACTTCGAGGTATCGGGCAACACGGAAGGATTCCAGGCCGACACAAGCATGCGGCGGCTGTTCGGGTTGGTTTTCAAAGTTTCGATCAGTTCAGTAATCTGGTCGATTTCGTCGCCGTTCCAATTGCGCCATTGGTAACCGTAAACCGGGCCTAAATCGCCGTTCTGGTCGGCCCATTCGTCCCAAATCCGGACACCGTTTTCGTTGAGGTATTTGATGTTGGTATCGCCTTTCAAAAACCAAAGCAATTCGTAAATGATTGACTTCAGGTGAAGCTTTTTTGTGGTGACCATCGGGAAACCCTCGGCAAGATCAAAACGCATCTGATAGCCGAAAACGCTTATGGTTCCGGTTCCGGTGCGGTCGCCTTTTTGCACACCGTTTTCGAGGACGTGCTTGACTAAGTCGTGATACTGCTTCATGGAATATTATAAATTTTAAATTCTAAATTTTAAATTATTTGTGCAATCTGGTAAAGTGATTTGATTCTTATATGGGCTTCACCAAAAGATAAAGCTACCTGTAACAAACGCCGTAGTGATTTTAATTATATGCGCAATTAGTAAAATTGATCCCTATTCTCTTTCAATAGATGAAAGTAAAGTTCAGTGCGGACCCCAATTTAAAATTTAAAATTTATAATTTAAAATAATCTCAGTTGCTTTCTCTTTTAGATATCTCATCCCTAATCTTCGCCGCTTTTTCATAATCCTCATCCTGAACCGCATTTTGCAATTGCTCGTGCAGTTCAGAAAGGCTCAGCTGCTTGTAGCTGTCACCCGGACCGGTGCTTTCCTCAATGCCGAAGGTTTCGGGCGTCGAAAGCACATCGTCTGATTCGTGCTCTGATTTTTCGCCCTCGGCGGGATTGGCCTTGAGATAGATGCCGGCTTTGTCGAGAATGTTTTTGTATGTAAAAATCGGTGCGCTGAAACGCAACGCAAGCGCAATCGCATCCGATGTCCGGGCGTCGATGATTTCCTCAATCTTATCG
>JAEWLD010000065.1 GCA_023393485.1 Bacteroidota bacterium | reverse complement strand
GATCCGCATCGACATGAGCGAATACATGGAAAAATTCGCAATTTCACGATTGGTTGGCGCACCTCCGGGATACGTCGGCTACGAAGAAGGCGGACAATTGACCGAAAAAGTCCGTCGTAAACCGTACGCAGTGGTTCTTTTAGACGAAATCGAAAAAGCACACCCGGATGTTTTCAATATGTTGCTCCAGGTGCTCGACGACGGTTTTTTGACAGACAGCCTCGGACGCAAAATCGATTTCAAGAATACAATCATCATCATGACGTCAAACGTCGGTGCACGCCAGTTGAAAGATTTCGGTCAAGGTGTCGGTTTCGGAACGGCTGCACGTCAGGCAAGTGCCGATGAGAATGCAAAAAGCGTCATCGAAAACGCACTCAAAAAAGCGTTCGCGCCTGAATTCCTCAACAGGATTGATGACGTGATCGTGTTCAACCCGCTGGAAAAAGAGCACATCGATTTGATTATCGAAATTGAATTGAAAAAGCTCTATGCCCGAATCGCCGAACTCGGCTATAAATTGAGTTTGTCTGACAAGGCAAAAGCGTTTATCGCCGATAAAGGTTTTGACAAGCAGTTCGGTGCCCGTCCGCTTAAGCGCGCGATCCAGAAATATGTTGAAGATGCGTTGGCCGAAGAGATCATTATTTCTAAAATTACCGCAGGCGACGAAATCTTTATGGATTTGCCAGACGATAATGCGCAAGAGCTTACGGTCACTGTCAAAAAAGCGCAAGAGCCGACGGTATAAACCTTTTTTTACTACAATAAAAGCCTGTTTTAAAACAGGCTTTTTTTATGGCTTTTAGTTTTTTTATTAACTTTAAAGAAAAAAATTATGAAAAAACTTTACACTTTGCTGCTTGTCGTGGCTTTTTCAACCGTAGGATTTTGCCAATATCATCCAATGCTCGAGAATCCTTCGTGGGTCGTGACAATCGCTAATTTTGGAGGTTCGGACAACGTTGTGATCAATTCCGGTGTCGAGGTTGCAATAGACGGCGTCACTTACAAAAAGTTTACCGATACCGTTTGGGGCGACGATGTGTTCCTTCGCGAAGACATCCCGAACAAAAAAGTGTACCGCCGGATCAATAATGCCGACGTACTGCTTTACGATTTTTCGCTCACCGTCGGAAGCACGATTACGCTAAGCAACGGATTGGGTTATAACGTGATGTCGGTTACGGACATTCCCGCCGCCGATGGCACAACACGAAAACGCATCTATCTCAATAATTTCATCACCAGCGAAACCTGGATTGAAGGCGTCGGCAGTCCCGGCCATCCTTTGAAGCCGTCGTACGAATTGCCGTCCGACCCGTACATTTATACCCAATGCAGTTTCCAAAACGGCGCCAACATCTACAATCTTGGCCTGATAAATACTGGAACGCCGACCGACTGTGCATTTTTAGGACAGGCCGAAAATCCGATTGCCACGTTGAGCATATCGCCTAATCCGTTAAGGACGGTTGCCTCAATAAGCGCCGGCCGCGATTTGAGCAACGCGCAAATCATGATCTACAACTCAGTAGGCCAGATCGCGCGCCGAATCGATAATTTGAACGGCAACCAAATTTTGTTGGAAAAAGGGAATTTGGCCCGCGGCATTTATCTGCTGCGGCTTATTGAAAACGGTAGGGTAATCGCGACGCATAAACTGGCCATCGCGGATTAAGTGTCTGGATCAATGCAGCATCGAAATCTGTTGCCTTATGATGGCTGCGCAATTTATTACGGCAAAATAATGGACGCAGCCCTTGCCGATGATTATTTTCAAATCCTGACCGACGGCATTGTTTGGCAGCACGATGAAGTCATCATCTATGGAAAGCGGCACATCACTAAAAGAGAAACCGCCTTATACGGCGACAACGGGCTTTATTACAAATACTCGGGCGTGCTGCGGGCTGCCATACCATGGACCGAAACCTTGCGTAAATTGAAATTGATGGCCGAAAAGACAACCGGCGAAACATACAATTCCTGCCTTTTAAATCTTTATCATGACGGTACCGAAGGCATGTCATGGCATTCGGACGATGAAAAGACACTTAAACGAAATGGTGCGATCGCCTCAATGAGTTTTGGTGCCGAACGGAAATTTTCGTTCAAACATAAAGAAACGGCCGAAACCCGGTCAATCATTTTGGAACACGGCAGCATGTTAGTGATGAAAGGCGACATCCAACAACATTGGCGTCATGCGATGCCTAAATCGGCAAAGGTGGAAACGCCGAGAGTCAACCTTACCTTTCGGACGATTGCAATATAAAAAATCCCGAATTTCGACTGTCTCATATCGAATCGGGATTTAATTTTTTTTACTGCTTTGTCACGCGCCGGTATCGGTCATCGGTTGGTCATCGGCAGAGGAATGATTTCTGAAGCCTTCGTATTTTTTATTGCCAAAAGCCTGGTGATGCCGTACGCGCTCCCGCTCTTCATCGGTCATATCATTGCCGGCAACATCCTTATTGGCTCCGACATAGGGTTCTTCTTTCAGGCTCGAGGTAGCGTGCCTTTCGGCGGAATCGCTGTCGGGCCACTGCGGCGAATTATCTTCGTCGTGGTTGCGCAAATCATTGCTTCTATCTCTTTCCATGGTCAGGTGCTTTTAAAATACACTTAAAGATAAAAAAAGATAACCGGCAATGAAACCGATTTAGCGTAACATTAGCACGCTGTTAAAATCAAAAACTGGTATTGGTGTGCGGCGAGTCGCCGTAAGAAGAATAGTTTGAAAACAACTTATATTTCCGGCTGACGGTATGGTCATCGTGGTGCTTTCGCTTGCGGGAATCGCCGTTTTGGTCAGAGGCCTGCATTTCATTTGCTTCCGCGCTTGTGTCAACCTGACTGGTATTTTGATTAGCCTCCAATTCCTCCGGATTGGCCGGGCCGTTGAATTCTGTTTCCATAAGTGATTCGTTAAGGGATTGATGCTCAACTTCAAATTTACGAAACAATAAAATTCGCCCGAAAAAAACTACGTTAAAATTCAATTGAGCAAATCCTCATCAATTTGAAGATTTGCAAGAAACCCAATAGTCCTGTCAATGTCGTAATGCAAAATCCGGTCTTCGGTTACCAGCGGGACTTCACTTCGGTATGACCTGAGAAACGATTCAACAAATTCACTCGACTGATGAGGCCTGCGGTATTCAATCGCTTGTGATGCGTTCATCAATTCTATGGCAAGTATGCGCTCGAGATTGTCCGCAACGCGCAAAGCCTTGACCGCAGCGTTTGCTCCCATGCTGACATGGTCTTCCTGGCCGTTGCTCGATACGATACTATCCGTACTGGCCGGCACAGACAACTGCTTATTCTGGCTGGCGATGCTTGCAGCAGTATACTGCGGAATCATGAAGCCGGAGTTCAATCCGGGATTATCGACAAGGAACGCAGGCAAGCCGCGAAGGCCTGAGATCAATTGATAAGTTCGTCGCTCCGATATGCTGCCGAGTTCAGACATCGCAATACAAAGGAAATCCAGCGCTATGGCAAGCGGCTGGCCGTGGAAATTGCCGCCAGAGATAATTTCATCGGCCTGGATGAAAATGTTCGGGTTGTCAGTGACCGAATTGACTTCGGTCTTGAACACGCGCTTTACGTAATCAATCGCATCCTTTGACGCGCCATGGACTTGCGGTATGCAGCGGAACGAATACGGATCCTGGACATGCTTTTTTGGCTGGGCGACGATTTGACTGCCGTCGAGAAACTCCAAAACGCGCCGCGCCGTCACGACCTGGCCTTTGTGCGGACGGACTAAATGGATCAATTCATTGAACGGTTCTTTCCGGCCGTCGAACCCTTCGAGTGAAATCGTACCGATCAGGTCTGCCAGGTACGAATATTTGGCGGCCTTGATCAAAATAAACAAGCCGTAAGCGCTCATGAACTGCGTGCCGTTGAGCAATGCCAGACCTTCTTTTGACTGTAAAACGATTGGCTGCCAATTGAATTTTTCAAAAATTTCTGACGAAGCCATCCGTCTGCCTTCAAAATTGACTTCGCCCATTCCGAGCAGCGGCAATGACAAATGTGCCAGCGGTGCCAGATCTCCTGAAGCACCAAGTGAACCTTGGGTATAAATGACCGGCAAAATATCGTTGTTGTAGAAATCGATCAATCGCTCTACGGTCGCAAGTTGCACACCCGAATTGCCGCAGCTCAAAGATTGGATTTTCAGGAGCAGCATGATTTTGACAATTTCGCCGGGCACTTCATCGCCCGTACCGCAGGCGTGCGACATTACAAGATTCTCCTGGAGTTTTGACAATTGGTCGTTACCGATCTTGATATTGTACAA
>JAEWLD010000022.1 GCA_023393485.1 Bacteroidota bacterium | reverse complement strand
ACACGCAATGGCCGCTGCCGATACAATCAAAAGCAAAATCTTTTTCATAACGGGATATTTACGCCAATGTATCGATTGTTGTCACAATAACCGAAAATTATGGTTGAACAACCCAAATATTCGTTTATTTGCGTATGCAGAAATTGAACTTCCCAGATTGCGATTTCAGGTTCAGAAAACACGGCGATGTTGTGTCGATTTTTGACCGCATCCGCAGGAAATTCATCGTGTTGACACCTGAGGAATGGGTCCGACAGCACACTGTACAATTCCTTTTGGCGGAAAAAAAATATCCGCGATCATTGGTCAATGTTGAAAAAGTCCTAAAAATCAACGGGCTGACCAAACGCTATGACATCGTGGTTTTCAATCCGGACGGGTCAGTCAGGATTCTGGTCGAATGCAAAGCGCCGCAGATAACCATTTCGCAGTCAACCTTTGACCAGATCGCGCGCTATAACATGACGATGAATTCGGGCTATTTGATGGTCACCAACGGATTGAATCACTATTTTTGCCGCATGGATTACCAGCACGAGCGATACGTTTTTCTAAAGGAATTGCCTGACTATAATCCGACTTCCGAAAAATGAAACAAATAGCCGTCGTCATCCTGAACTGGAACGGAAAGAAATTGCTCGAACAATTTTTGCCGTCGGTTGTCAGGTTTTCGCCCGAAGCCAGTATTTATGTCGCCGACAATTATTCGGCCGACGATTCAATCGCGTTCGTTACCCGGCATTTCCCGATGGTGAAAATCATCCGCAACACCAGGAACTTCGGTTTTGCCCAGGGCTACAACGAGGCGTTGCGATTTGTGGAGGAAGATATTTACGCGCTGGTCAATTCAGACGTTGAAGTCACCGAAAATTGGCTCGCACCGATCATCGAACTGTTCAACCGCGATGATAAAACCGCTATAATCCAACCGAAAATCCTTGATTACAGGCGTAAAAATGCTTTTGAATATGCCGGCGCCGGCGGCGGTTATATTGACAAATACGGTTATCCTTATTGTCGTGGCCGAATCTTCAGCCCCATCGAGGACGATCTCGGGCAATATGACGATGAGGCTGATATTTTCTGGGCGTCGGGCGCGTGCTTTTTTATCAGGAAAGAAGTTTTCAGAGCATTGAAAGGATTCGACGGCGACTTTTTTGCGCATCAGGAAGAAATAGATCTTTGCTGGCGCGCAATAAACGATGGCTGCAAGATCAAATATTGCGGAAAATCGACGGTCTATCATGTTGGCGGCGCGACCTTAGACGGACAGAACCCCCAGAAAACGTATTTGAATTTCAGGAACTCGCTGCGGATGTTAGTTAAAAACCTGCCGCAACGTCAGATCATTCCAGTCATTCTGGCGAGGTTGTTTCTTGACGGGCTGGCCGGCATCCAATTTCTTTTTCAGGGAAAACCCGAGCACACGGTCGCAATCATAAAAGCGCATTTCTCTTTTTACTCGCATTTTAACCGTGATCACGGCAAACGCAGCCTTTTCCAGCATCCCGTCTATTACCAGACAAAAAGTATTGTCTGGAGTTATTTTGTAAAGAAAAACACTACATTTGTTTCTTTATTTTAACAATAGTTTATATGCTGTGCGCCAAACGCTGCACAGAAAAAATGTTAAATTTGTGAAACTAACTAACCCGAGGCGCAGCCGAAATTGGAATGGAGCGCAGCGGAATTAAAATCTAACGTCTTATGAGAAAAGTCATTTTAGCCCTTTCGGTGGTTGCCTTGATGTCAACTTCCTGTCAAACCAAGAAAAAACTCGCCGAATGCGAAGCCAAGAATAAGGAAATCCAGGATTTGCTTAACACCGCAACCGTTAAACTCAATACATGCCTTGCCGAAAAAGACCAGCTCAACGGCCAGATCGACTTCCTGAAAAAGAATAATTCAGACCTGATCAACAATATGGGGAACATGACCACGCTTTCAACCAAGGGCGCACAAAATATCGAGAAAGCGCTCGAGAGCATGAAAGAAAAGGATTTGAAAATCAGCAGGCTGCAGGACGCCATTACCAAGAAAGACAGCGTTACCCTGGCCCTGGTGTCAAGTATGAAAAAAGCCGTTGGCATCGATGATCCGGACATTCAGGTCAATGTTGAAAAAGGAGTTGTCTTTATTTCGATTTCGGATAAATTGCTATTCAAGAGCGGAAGCTATTTCGTCAATGAAAACGCAAAAACGGTGTTGGGCAAAGTCGCGATGGTAATCAAGAGCAAGCCAGACTTTGAATGTATGGTTGAAGGCCACACCGATAACGTGCCATACAAATCAAACGGCATTTTGCTTGACAACTGGGATTTGTCTGTAAAACGTTCTACCTCGATTATCCGCGTGTTGCAGGAACTCGGCATTCCGTCTAAACAAATGATTGCTGCCGGGCGTGGCGAATACGTTCCGCTTGTTGAAAACAATACCGCCGAGAATCGCCAGATCAACCGACGTACGCGAATCGTGATCTTACCTAAGATCGACCAATTCTACGACATGATCGAAAAGGAAATGAAAAACCTTTCAGGAAAATAATCCACAAATAGCCTAAAGCCAGCGCCTCAAAAATTTGGGGCGCTTTTTTTTTAAGAAATTTCGCATCACGGCGCAACCAAACGCAGGTCTGCCAATCTAGTGTTAGAACAAATTCCTACGTCTTCACATGTCGATCTCCACAAAAAGATTCTCCCTGACGCATATCGCAGCAATCAGCCTTATCG
>JAEWLD010000012.1 GCA_023393485.1 Bacteroidota bacterium | reverse complement strand
GCGACTGTCGGGCCATCGGTGACGTTGTACGAAATCGAGCCTGAAGCCGGCATCCGGATTTCGAAAATCAAGTCGCTTGAAGACGACATCGCACTTTCATTGTCTGCACTCGGAATCCGTATCATTGCGCCAATTCCCGGAAAAGGCACTATCGGCATTGAAGTACCGAATAAAAACCCGACGATGGTCTCAATGAAATCGGCGATCGGTTCGGCCAAATTCCAGGAAGCCGAAATGGAACTTCCGATAGCGCTTGGCAAAACCATTTCAAACGAAACCTTTGTCGTCGATCTGGCCAAAATGCCTCACTTGCTCATGGCGGGCGCGACCGGACAAGGCAAATCGGTCGGATTGAACGCTGTTTTGACCTCGCTGCTTTACAAAAAACACCCGGCAGAAGTCAAGTTCGTTTTGGTCGATCCGAAAAAAGTTGAATTGACGCTGTTCAATAAAATCGAGCGCCATTACCTCGCGAAATTGCCTGATGTGGAAGACGCGATCATTACAGACAACACCAAAGTGATCAACACGCTCAATTCACTCTGCGTTGAAATGGACAACCGCTATTCGTTGTTGAAAGATGCGATGGTGCGCAACATTAAGGAATACAACGAAAAATTCAAGGCGCGAAAACTCAATCCTGAAAACGGACATCAATTTTTGCCTTATATCGTTTTGGTTGTCGACGAATTTGCCGATTTGATCATGACCGCCGGCAAGGAAGTCGAAACCCCGATTGCGCGTCTGGCACAATTGGCGCGTGCCATTGGCATCCATTTGATCATTGCGACCCAACGTCCGTCGGTCAACGTGATTACCGGCATCATCAAGGCAAACTTCCCGGCACGAATCGCTTTCCGCGTGACATCGAAAATCGACTCGAGAACTATTCTCGATACCCAAGGCGCAGACCAATTGATCGGGCGCGGCGATTTGTTGTATTCGAACGGCAACGACATTGTCCGTGTCCAGTGTGCATTCGTAGATACGCCCGAAGTTGAAAAGATCACTGAATTCATCGGTTCGCAAAAAGCCTATCCGAATGCTTATCTGTTGCCGGAATTTGTCGGCGAGGATTCAGGCATCAGCCTTGACATCGATATTTCTGAACGAGATTCGCTTTTCCGCGAAGCCGCAGAAGTAATCGTAACCGCCCAGCAAGGTTCGGCATCGTTGTTGCAGCGCAAATTGAAGCTCGGATACAACCGCGCAGGAAGGCTGATCGACCAACTCGAGGCAGCCGGAATCGTCGGTCCGTTTGAAGGCAGCAAGGCCAGATCGGTCAATATTTCGGACCTGGCTTCTCTCGAACAGTTTTTTAACAATGAACAAAATGATCTATAAAATGAAAATCCCAAATTACATTAAAGCTTCTCTCCTATTTCTCTTTGTCTTTTCGGCCGGTTTCAACGCCAATGCCCAGGACAAAAAAGCCAAAGACCTGCTTGATCAGGTGACTGCAAAAATCAAATCCTACGACAATATTTCAATCGATTTTAAATATACCCTCAACAATTCAAAGGAAAACATCAATCAGGAAAGCAAAGGCAATGTTGTGATACAAGGCAATAAATACGTGCTCAACCTTATGGGCGTCACAAAGATTTTCGACGGCGTCAAAACCTATACGATCAATCCCGAAGACGAGGAAATCACGATTTCAAAATTCGACGAAAAGGACGAAAATGCAATTACTCCCGGAAAAATGCTGACGTTTTTCAATAAAGGCTACAAATATACGTGGGACATTCTCCAAAACATCAAAGGCCGTAAAATCCAGTATGTCAAGCTCGTTCCGAGCAACCCGAAAGACCGCCGCAAGGAAATTCTTCTCGGCGTCGATACCCAAACCAAGCACATCTATAATGTGATTGAAGTTGGCCGCAGCGGCACCAAAACCACGCTCACTGTTAATTCTTTTAAAACCAATCAGCCGCTGTCAAAAAATCAATTTACCTTTGCTGAGAGCAAGTATCCAAACTATCTCATCAACAGAATTGACTAACTAGGTGAAAATACTCGACAGATACATCCTCAAGAGCTTTATCACGACCTTTCTGACGGTTTTCGTAATTCTGTTTTTGATCTTTATCCTGCAGACCGTTTGGCTTTTCATCGGCGAATTGGCTGGAAAAGACCTTGACCTGTCGCTTATTTTCAAATTCCTTTTGTTTAAGATGCCGAGCGTCGTGCCGCTTGTGCTGCCGCTTTCAATTGTTTTGGCGTCGATCATGACCTTTGGCAGTTTTGCCGAGAATTACGAGTTTGCCGCAATGAAGTCTGCAGGGATTTCACTGACGCGGGCCATGCGCGGACTGTCGATATTCATATTGATTTTGAGCCTTGCGACATTTGCCTTCGCCAACAATGTGATTCCGTACGCTGAATACAAATTCATTAACTTCCGACGCAACATCGCGCAAGTCAAACCCGCGATGGCGATTGCCGAAGGACAGTTTAGCGATATCGGCGCGTACAACATCAAAGTCGATAAAAAAACGGGGGACAACGGCAACAAACTGCACGGCATCACGATCCACAAAAAATCGGCACGCGACGGAAGCAGCAACGCCGTCGTAATTCAGGCCAAAGACGGCGAACTCATCAGTAACGAAGCGTCGAACATTCTCAAACTTGTGCTCAACGACGGCAATTATTACGAAGACATCACGCCGAAGAAAATAGAAGAACGCAAAAAACTGCCGTTTGCCAAAAGCGCTTTCAGGCGATACGTGATCAACATCGATCTTTCCAAACTCAACAAAGCCAATCTCGACGACGAGCAGATTACCAATACCAATACGATGCTCAACGTCGGCGAGCTTACCTACACGATTGATTCGCTGAGCAGGCAATATGACAACGAAGTCGTTTCATTTGCCGAAAATGTCTACCAACGGACAGGGATTTCGGGAATCAGGACGCCGAAAACGGCAACAGCCGGAACAGAAAATACCGCTGATTTGCTTTCGCTTTTGTCGGAAGAAGATAAAAACGATGTTATCCGCGTAGCCATAAGCAACGTATCGGGAACGGCGTTTTCAATTGACAGTGCGAAATTCGATATAGAAAACAAACTCAAGAACATCAATAACCATTACATAGCGCTTTACGATAAATTCGTCATCGCATTTTCGTGTTTCGTGATGTTTTTTATCGGTGCGCCGCTCGGTGCGATTATCCGCAAAGGTGGACTCGGACTGCCGATTGTTTTTGCGGTTTTGATTTTCATTGTCTTCCATTTCATCAATACGTTCGGGAAAAAAGTCGCGCAGGAGAATGGCATCACGCCGTTTCTTGGCACTTGGTTGTCGACCATGATTTTGGCGCCGCTCGCAATATTTTTGACTTATCGCGCCACAAAAGATATGTCTGTCACTATGAATTTTGACTGGCTTTCAGGGTCGTTGCGAAAAATGTTCC
>JAEWLD010000332.1 GCA_023393485.1 Bacteroidota bacterium | reverse complement strand
CATGCGCGCAGAGAGTGCCGTAAGTAGCAATTTCGTAATGCTCGATTTTCTGGCAGGCTGCGATGATGGCGGCGTCCCTAACCGGACCTGGTTTGGTTTCTTCAAGCATGCCGTCACCTTCTTTGATCAAGCCTTCCATTGCGTCGCATTTTTGGGCTTGCGCTTTTTTGCCGATCATCTCAAAGACTGTTTCAAGCCTTCCAATTTGGTTATTGGTTTCTGCAAGGTGCGATTGCAAAGCGTCCTGAAGGATTTTACTCGTAGCGTTTTTCGCCATTTTCGGAAGTGCTTTGACCAGTGCTTTTTCGGCCCAATAAATATCTTTCAGCTGGGCATGGAACAGTGCAGCCAGTTCTTCGGCGGCGTCGCTTTTGGCCGGCGCTTTTTCTGATGCCGTAGCTTTTGAAATAGTTTTTGCTGACGCGGTGCGTCGTGTGGTTGTTTTCGCGGTAGTTGCCATGATTAGAATTTTTAATTGTCAAGTCATGAAAATACACGATAATCCAATCAAAAAATTACACGATTTCTCTACAATGGCTAAAAATCCAGTACCGTAAAAGCATAAAAAAAGCCGCGATGAACGCGGCTTGATTTTTTTTGAGTCTACAAAAAATTACTTTGCAGGAGCAGCCTCAGCTGGAGCAGCTTCAGTAGTAGTTGTAGTTTCAGTTTTAACTGTGTCAGCTGGAGTAGCTTCAACTGGTGCAGCTTCAACTGGAGCAACTTCTTCAGTTGTAGTAGTGTCTTCTGTAGTTTCAGTTTTAGTCTCTTTGCAAGATACTACTGTCAAAGTAGCGATCATAGCCAAGCTCAAGAATACTTTTTTCATCTTACTTAATTATAAAAGGTTAATTATTAATTCGAGGCAAAGATATAAATTTTTTAATATGTAAAATTATTTTTGAATTTTTTTTTCAAAAAACCGAATTTTCGGAAGCAGCCTAAATTTGGGCCCGTAAAACCTCGGATAAACAACTGTTTACGAATTCTTATTTAATGATTTTCATTTCGTCGATAAGGCGTTTACAGCCGGCAAATTTGTCGATAATAAACAACACATATCGCACATCGACCATGATGTTTCTGCAAATCGCCGGGTCGTAGTAAATATCGCTCATCGTGCCTTCCCAGACGCGGTCAAAATTGAGCCCAATAAGATTGCCTCGACCGTCGAGGGCCGGACTGCCGGAATTGCCGCCCGTTGTATGGTTTGTACCGATGAAACAAACCGGCATCTTTCCGTTTTCGCCATACCGGCCGTAATCTTTTGCATTATAAAGATCGATCAGTTTTTTCGGGACGTCAAATTCATAATCGCCGGGCACATACTTCTCAATAACGCCGTCGAGATAGGTAAACGGGCTGTAAGTCACCGCATCGGCAGGGTTGTAGCCTTTGACTTTGCCGTAAGTCACGCGAAGCGTACTGTTTGCGTCGGGGAAAATCCGGTCGTTCGGGCTCAATTCCAGAATCGCCTTCATGTAAGTGCGCTGCAATGCTGTGATTTTCAGGTTGAGTTCATCGTATTTCGGCCCGACATTTTTAAAGTAATTATCGGCGACGATCCGCATAAAATCAACCGCTTTGTCCGCATGGAGTTTATCGATGACCGACTTTGCGTCGCCACCAAGCAAATCCTTCAAACCTTCGTAAGTTGTCAGCTTTGATTGCGAATAGATCGCCGAGGCCATATCCGCCGCATTGGCAGACGCGAATTCAGCCGGTAAAAACTGTTTCGGGTACTTATTAAGGTAAACCGCAAACAGCTTGGCAAAAACTTCCTGGTCAACGGTTTTATTGAAATCCTTATAAAACTCTCCGAGGCCTTTCACAAGATTTGCCTTTCGGTCATTGAACGATTGTTCGCCTTTGGTTTTATAGACTTGTTCGAGTTGGTAAAGTTGATATGCGACCGTCGTCATTTCGGTATTCCTGAGGAAAATTTCCTGGAAATAGTCGCGTGCCAAAGCATACGGCGCAATTTCAGCGTAATTTTTTTCAAATTCAGGCAACAATTGACCGTATTCGTTCTGTTTCCCTGCAGCGGCAACCTTCTTTTTAAAGGCTTCCTCGTTTTTTCGTTTGATCCCGACCGCGTCCGACTGCTTCAAACCTTTGACCTCGCCGATCCATTTTTTCCAATAGTTGGCCACGCTCGCGTATTTCGCCGCGTATTGGATTTTGATCGCCTTGTCGTTGCGCATGAAACCGTCCTGGACTTTGAGCGCCACGTCGCGAACGCCGATACGCGCCGGATCCAAATCGTTCATGATCTGTTCCACGGCGACGGCTGGCAAGTATTCGGTTGTACGGCCAGGGTAACCCATGACCATCGTAAAGTCGTTTTCCTTCAAACCTTTGATCGATACCGGAAAATAATGCTTTGGCATGTACGGCACGTTGTCTTTTGAATACTCTGCCGGTCGGTTGTTTTTATCGGCGTAAATCCTGAACATCGAAAAATCGCCGGTATGGCGCGGCCAAACCCAGTTGTCAGTATCTGAGCCAAATTTTCCGATTGACGACGGCGGCGCGCCAACCAATCGGATATCCTTAAAAGTTTCAGTCACGAACAGCAAATACTGGTTGCCATCGAAAAAATTGCGGATACGGTTTTCCTGCCAGCTTTCTTTCGGAAAAGACGCTTGGACCGACGCAATGTTTTCCTGGATTTTCTTTTGTTTGTCGGCTTCTGAAGAAATCGATGCGACGCCTTCGAGTACTTTTGAAGTCACGTCTTCAATTTTGACGATGAACGTCACGACAACGCCTGGATTCGGCAATTCCTCTTCCATTTTCATCGCCCAGAAACCGTCGGTGATATAGTCGTGCTCAAGGGATGAATGCGACTGGATCTGCTCGAAGCCGCAATGGTGATTGGTCAGTAAAAGCCCTTTTGGCGAAATCATTTCTGCCGTACAGCCGCCGTTGA
>JAEWLD010000331.1 GCA_023393485.1 Bacteroidota bacterium | reverse complement strand
ACCGAAATGAGCGAAGTAATCAAATACGCACTGACAAACGAAAAAGTCAAAAACGCCAAAGTTTTAAATTAATTAGTCCCGGGCATTTTTTTTCGGCCACGGATTTGCGGATTTTCCATTCGTAAATCGGTGGCTGTTTTTTTTTGGCGTTATTCTGGCCATGCGTTTGGTGGCTAAAAAGCGACTTCAAAGTAGTTCGCAATCTAAAAAAATAATATCTTCGCATCTGCGTTATCTTTAGCGTAATCGTCATTGCTATGCCAAAAAAACTCCTCAGCCTGTTGGCTTTTTTTATTGCATTTGCTGCCCAGGCACAGGTAGGAGGAAAGTCGGTTTACGAATTCCTGAACTTAATGACATCGCCGCGTCAGGCCGCGCTCGGCGGAAAGGTCATCACGATTTATGATGCCGATGTCAATACCGGACTTTTTAATCCGGCGACGATCAATCCAGAAATGGACAATCACCTGTCACTCAATTACGGCAGCCTTTTTGGCGAAGTCGCCTACGGAACCGCGGCTTACGCGTATACTTATGACCGCCACGTCCAGACTTTTCACGGCGGTGTCAACTATGTCAACTATGGCACATTTGAGGGCTATGACGAAAATGGCAACCGCACCGGCGATTTTACCGGGAGCGAAATCGCACTTTCGTTCGGTTATGCCTACAACATTCCGGCTACGGATATTTTTGTCGGCGCCAATCTAAAAGCCATTTCATCTACGCTTGAAAGTTATCAATCGTTTGGCATCGCTGCTGATTTTGGAGGTATTTATGTCAATGAGGATAACGGGCTTAACATCGCCGTTACAGTGCGCAACGTAGGAACGCAGATTACAACTTATGCCGAAACCCGCGAAAACGTTCCGCTCGAAATCCTTGCGGGCGTTTCGCAACAACTTGAAAATGTGCCGATCCGTTGGCATCTTACACTTGAAAATCTTCAACAATGGCAGGTTGCTTTTTCAAATCCCGCGCGCGCGGTTGGTAATATTGACGGCGGCGAAACCCAGGAAAAAGTGTCGGTTTTCAACAATGCCTTGCGGCACGTGATTATCGGCGCCGAACTGTTTCCGCAAAAAGGATTCAATATCCGGCTCGGATATAATTTCAGGCGTTCTGAAGAATTGCGGCTTTTGGAACAGCGCGCTTTTTCGGGGCTGTCGGTCGGAATCGGGCTGAAGATCAATAAGCTCAAATTCAATTATTCGTATTCGCGATATACATTGGCGGCAAATACAAGCCTTTTCGGGCTTACGATAAATTTTGGTGATGAAGACTGATGGTCCGAAAATTACGATCGCCATTGACGGCTATTCCTCAACGGGCAAAAGCACACTGGCCAAACAATTGGCAAGGCATCTCGGCTATGTCTACGTTGATACCGGCGCAATGTACCGCGCGGTGACATTGTTTGCGATGGAAAACGGCTATATCGGCAGCGGTTTTTTTGACAGGGAAACGCTCGTTCACGGACTGCCGTTCATCGATCTGCAATTTATCTTCAATCCCAACCTCGGTTTTGGTGAAATGTATCTCAACGGTAAAAATGTGGAATCTGAAATCCGGTCGATCGCGGTATCGAATTTCGTAAGCCAAATTGCCGAAGTGTCCGAAGTGCGCGCCAAATTGGTCGAACAGCAAAAGGCGATGGGCAAGGAAAAAGGCATCGTCATGGACGGCCGCGATATCGGCACTGTGGTTTTTCCCGATGCCGAACTCAAGATTTTCATGACCGCAAGCCCGCACACCCGGGCGATGCGCCGTTTTGAGGAGTTGCAGCAAAAAGGCCAGCCTGGAACGTTTGAACAGGTTTTCAAGAATGTCGTCGATCGCGATTACATTGATACGCATCGCACCGATTCGCCGCTTCGCAAAGCTGACGACGCGGTCGAAATAGACAATTCCGAATTGACGCGTGACCAACAATTTGCGAAAGTGCTTGAACTTGTATCGCGCATCTAAATTCTTTTTTTAGATTTACGGGCTTTAAAAAACCAAAACGATGAATATCAAATTCAGGCTGACCTTGATGAGCTTCCTCCAATTTTTTGTCTGGGGCGCTTGGCTGATCACAATTGCGACTTATTTCTTCAACAGCACGTTGTCTGCGGGTGAAAATGCAGGGGCAAAATTCGGTGCTATTTTTTCTACACTTGCGCTTTCCTCACTGTTCATGCCGGCAATCACCGGAATCATCGCAGACAAATGGATCAATGCCGAACGTTTGTACGGCGTCCTGCACATCCTTTACGGCGTTGTGCTGCTTTACGTTCCGCAGGTCACCGATCCCGATACGCTATATTATGTGATTTTCCTTGCGATGATTTTCTACATGCCGACGATCTCGCTGTCAAATTCGATCGCATACACCATATTGAAAAACAATAATTATGACGTCGTCAAAGTATTTCCGCCGATCCGCGTCTGGGGAACGATCGGGTTTATCGTCGCAATGTGGATCACCAACCTGACGGGTTCAAAAGCCAATGCCAATCAGTTCATCATTGCAGCCGTGATGGCGATCGTGCTCGGTTTGTTCTCATTCACTTTGCCGCAATGCCGTCCGCCGAAAAGCATCGCCAAAGATGCGGGTTTTGTTGAGCAGCTTGGGCTTAGCGGTTTCAAATTGTTCGGCAATTATAAAATGTCATTGTTCTTTCTGTTTTCGATGCTGCTTGGCGGCGCGCTGCAATTGACCAATATGTATGGCGATACGTTTTTGGATGATTTCAAGAACAATCCGCTTTACGGGCCTGAGTCGTTCGTGGTGAAATATTCGACGATCATCATGTCTATTTCGCAAATCTCCGAAACCGTTTTCATTTTGACGATTCCGTTTTTCCTCAAACGCTTCGGCATCAAAAAAGTCATGTTGTTTTCAATGCTCGCCTGGGTTTTAAGATTTGGGTTGTTTGCTTACGGCAATCCGGCAGACGGGCTGTGGATGATCATCGTATCGTGCATTGTTTACGGAATGGCGTTCGATTTTTTCAATATCTCGGGGTCATTGTTTGTTGAAACAACGACAGACTCAAACATCCGCTCATCGGCGCAAGGCCTGTTCATGATGATGACCAATGGCATTGGCGCATACCTCGGCAGCCAAATCAGCGGCTTTGCGATCGACGAGTTTTTTACGCTTTCAAACGGTGCGAAAGACTGGCATCATATCTGGCTGTCGTTTGCGGTATATGCGTTGATTATTGCGTTGTTGTTCATGGTGTTGTTCAAACATGAACACAGGCCTGAAGAGGTTGAAAATGTAACGCATTAAAATATAGCTGTCTTAGGGCAGCTTTTTTTAATATAGGCGTTGCGCAAGCGCCGGGCCGCGCTAGGCCGAGATCTTCAAGCGTCACCGAATGATGTCAGTATCAACCGGAACATAACCCAAATGCCGCGAAATCGACAGAATTTGTCCTTTGTGGTGGCATTCATGCGTAATGACGTGCGTGAATAATTTGGCGAGTGAAGCGGCGCTCTGTTGCCCACCGAGTGAAAATGGG
>JAEWLD010000128.1 GCA_023393485.1 Bacteroidota bacterium | reverse complement strand
GGAACCGGCAGCGCAGCAGACCGTCGAGGTTTTTTTTGAATTCGACAAATATTTCCTGACCGATGAAGCTGTTTCAACCCTTGAACAAACGCTTCAGGAAAACCCAAAAATCGTCGTCAGCAAAATTTACGGGTATTGCGACTGGAAAGGTTCAAACGGTTACAATGATACATTGTCACTAAAGCGCGTTCGCGAAGTCTACCATTTCCTTAGAAATAAAGGCATTAAGATCAAAAGCGATTATGAAAGCCGGGGTTTCGGCGAAGATTTCGAGCAGTCTGAAGTCCAGGCTGAAAACAGGAAAGTGACCGTCATTTATGAAGAAATCAAGCCAGACAAAACAAAGGACGACAAAAAAGCGCTCAGCGATTTGGTCAAGAATTCCGCCGTTGGCGATAAAATAAAATTGCAAAACATCAATTTTAGGAACAATTCGGCGGTAATCGTGCCCAAGTCAAAGCCTGTTTTATATGATCTGTTGTGCGTGATGGAAGAAAATCCAACCCTCAAAATCGAGATTCAGGGACATATTTGCTGCCAGACCGAGAAGGACGAATTTGATGTTTCATCGGCGCGAGCGCGAGCGATCTACATGTTTTTGATCCGCAACAAAATTGACCGGAAGCGACTCACCTATAAAGGTTACGGCATTACGCATCCGATCTATCCGATTCCCGAAAAGAATGAGGCTGAAGCCGATGAGAACCGGCGCGTTGAAATTATGATTGTAGAAAAATAACATGAAAGCAATATTTGGATTTCTGATTGGCCTTGTTGCCGTATTCGCTGTAACGGCCGTTGTTTCGCTGGCGCTGCCGGTCACATATAAAACCGCGCAGGGGCAAATCGTCAAAGTTTATAAAGGCGGTGTTGAAGACGCAGTTTTTGAGCTTGCCGACAATGGCCAATCCTTTTACCTGAACCGTGGTTATCAGGGCTATGGCCGCGCGAAGATCGAAAGTCTTGTAGGCCGCGACGTGCGGATTGTCTATGCCTGGCATTGGACGCCGCTCGATCCTTTTGGGGACGGTTTTAAGAGTATCGTTGAACTCAAAACGGCCGATGCGGTTTTTGTGCAGCATTGATTGTTTCGTGCGCAGCGCTTGAATGATTTGCGTGAGCGATGGAGGCATTTGTCTGAGCTCTTTGAAAGACCTTGCAGGTTTTAGAAACCTGCAAGGTCTGGCAAAAGCGAGTGCCGACAGCGCGACGGCGCCAATCCAACCTTTCATATAATCCAACTGCCACAGCGCCGGCACGCCCACCCGAGCCTGATAGACGGACTGAGCGTAGCTGAATTATCAATTATTAATTGTTAATTATTAATTGTCGGACTATCTTTGCCGCAACAACAACACGACATGACCGATACCTCAAAACGTTACGCACAGCGCGGTGTTTCGGCTTCAAAAGAAGATGTTCACGCGGCCATCAAAAACATTGACAAAGGATTATTCCCGAAAGCTTTTTGCAAAATAGTTCCTGATCACTTGACCGGTGATGACGCTTATTGCCTGGTCATGCATGCCGACGGTGCGGGCACAAAGTCATCGCTGGCGTACATGTACTGGAAAGAAACCGGCGATTTGTCTGTCTGGAAAGGCATCGCACAAGACGCGCTCATCATGAACATCGACGATTTGCTTTGCGTGGGCGCGACCGATAATATTTTGCTGTCATCGACAATCGGCCGAAATAAAAACCTGATTCCGGGCGAAGTGATTTCGGCCATCATCAGCGGTACCGAAGAGTTGATTGCCGAACTCGAAAGTTATGGCGTGACGATCCATTCAACCGGCGGCGAAACCGCAGACGTCGGTGATTTGGTCAGGACAATAATTGTTGATTCGACGGTTACGGCGCGTATGGAACGCAGCAATGTGATTGACAACGCGAACATCCGTCCGGGCGATGTGATTGTCGGGCTCGCGTCATTTGGCCAGGCCAGTTATGAAAAATCGTATAACGGCGGCATGGGCAGCAACGGATTGACATCGGCGCGGCATGATGTTTTTTCGAAATACCTCGCTGAAAAATATCCCGAAAGTTTTGATGCGGCAGTGCCGGCTGAACTTGTTTATTCAGGCAACGTGAAACTGACCGATCCGGTTGAAGATTCGCCAATCGACGCGGGAAAACTCGTTTTGTCGCCAACGCGAACGTATGCGCCGGTAATCAAAAAGATCCTATCGAAATATACGCCCGAAGACATCCACGGAATGGTGCATTGCAGCGGCGGCGCACAGACCAAAATTCTTCATTTTGTTGATAAATTGCACGTGATCAAAGACAATTTATTCCCAATTCCGCCACTGTTCAAACTGATCCGGCAGCAGTCGGGTACCGATTGGAAGGAAATGTACCAGGTGTTCAATTGCGGGCACAGGATGGAATTGTATGTTCCTGAAGCGATCGCCGGAGACATCATCGCAATTTCCGAATCATTTGGCATCGCGGCGCAGATCGTCGGCAGGGTGGGAGCGTTTGAGGAAAAAAAACTTACGATCAAAAGCGAATACGGCGTTTTTGAATATTAATGTTGACATATGTCTTTTGACTTCAATCAAAACTTAATACTTGAGGACGACATTGTCCTGCTCAGGCCGTTGCAGCTTGACGATATCGGACATCTGGTTCAATTCGCCGAAAATGAAACCGAGATCTGGCGTTATTCCTCGCTTCCTGTGATCGGCCGCGAAAACATGACCGAATACATCAGGCTGGCCGTTGAAAACCGCAACAGGAAAACCGAATTTCCGTTTATCGTTTTTGACAAACGCACGAACCAATATGCCGGGAGCACGCGATTTTACGACATCCAACTCCAAAATCAAACGTTGCAGCTTGGCTATACCTGGTACGGCGAGCGATTTCACGGAACCGGCCTGAACAAGCATTGTAAATTGCTATTGTTGGCGTACGCTTTTGAACAGATGGATATGG
>JAEWLD010000328.1 GCA_023393485.1 Bacteroidota bacterium | reverse complement strand
GACATGAATTGACTGCGCTATACAATATTGACCATGCGCGAACGCTGGCGATCATCGGCCCGAATTTGTATCGCGTAATGTTCGAAACCAAAAAAGAAAAACTTTGCCAATACGGCAGTCGCGTGTTCGGCATCACCGGCGAATGTACCAATGCAACCGCGCGTTTGGCCATTGACAAAACAACCGGGTTTTTTCATACAATGGGAATGGACACCAAATTGTCCCAATACACCGATGATTATCAAAAAACCGCTGACTTCATCAAAGAGCGCTTCGAAACCCGCGGCTGGCGAATGATGGGCGAATTGCAAAACATCACGCCCGAGAAAGTCAAGGAAATTGTGGAAATGAGTTATTAAATACAACCTGCCGGTAAAATCAAAAGGCGCTTCTGAATAACTCAAAAGCGCCTTTCTCATAACACCAAAACAAAATTTACTAACTTTCACATTTCCGGTCGGATAATGTAGCTGGTTATAATCTCATTAACGGCATATTGCCTTTTGAATTGCCGGACTGCTCTTAATTTAATGTTAAACTTTCCTTTAACAGAAAGGCCTTACGGCAATTTTTGCCTGTTCTTGGGTTTTTGAGTACTTTTGGCAACTGTTCAATCCCGAAAGGCAGAACAGCAAATTCAACAGCAATGAAACACCATCCAAAATTTGCCGTCATCGGCGGCGGAAGCTGGGCCACAGCAATTACGAAAATGCTTTGCGTCAATGCCGACGAAATCACGTGGTACATGCGCAACGAAAGCGCAATTGCCCATATTAAGGCGCATCATCACAACCCGAATTATTTGAGTTCGGTTGAATTCAACATCAAAAAGCTGCGTTTGACCTCGAACATTGACGAAGCGATCGCCTACGCCGATTATATCATCTTCGCCATTCCATCGGCATTTTTGAGCGGCGAACTGAGCAAGATGACCGAAAGCCTCAAAGGCAAAGTCATTTTTTCAGCAATCAAAGGCATTGTCCCCGAAACAAGTCTTATCGTCGGTGAACATTTTCACGATGTTTACCAGATTCCATATGACAGCATCGGCGTGATTACCGGGCCGTGCCACGCCGAGGAAGTTGCCCTTGAACGCTTGTCTTACCTGACCATTGCCTGCGGCGACGAAGAAAAGGCAAAAGTTGTAGCCGACGCGCTCTCGGGCAATTACATCAAGGCAAAAATAACCGATGATATCATCGGGACAGAATACGCGGCGATGCTCAAGAACATCTACGCGATTGCCGCCGGAATGGCGCATGGCCTGGGCTACGGCGACAATTTTCAGTCGGTTTTGATGAGCAACGGCATCCGCGAGATGAAAAAATTCATCAAGAAAGTGCACAAAATGAAGCGGAACATCAATGATTCGGCTTATTTGGGCGACTTGCTCGTAACGGGTTACTCCGTGTTTTCACGCAACAGGATGTTCGGAAATATGATCGGCAAAGGTTATACGGTCAAATCAGCGATGATGGAAATGAGCATGGTCGCCGAAGGTTATTACGCGGCAAAAAGCGCCTACGAGCTCAACCTGAAATACGGTGCAAAAACGCCAATCATCAACGCCGTGCACGACATTCTTTACGAAGGGAAAGAAGCGCGCAAAGTCTTTAAAAAACTCACCGAAAAGCTCGACTGATGAGCGAACGCTGGAAATTCCAATTGGGCTGGGGTGCGCTTTGGGGCACTTTTATGGCCATCGGGATGACGGCCTTCAACGCATTTGAAAACGAAAATTGGCGCTTGTTCGTGAGTTACAACTTCTTGCTTCGGCTCGCGGTTTTCAACTTCATAAGCATTTTTTTCGTCGCTTATTTCGCCTGGAAAGACCGCGAAAAAGAACGCTCGGCAAACAATAATTAAAATTCCCTTCGGCCCGATGTAAACGGCTCGGCTAAAAATAATCCGCTAAATGCTTGTCAATTAGCAAATAACGATTAATTTTAGCTCATGGGGCAATTTTACAGGCTTATCGTTTTGTGTGTTTTTGTGCTGTCGGCAACCGTTGTCAGTGCGCAGAAACAGGTCAATATCGATTCCTTGCTGACCGAACTTCCAAAGGCAAAAACCGACAAGCAAAAATCCTCAATCTACTACGACCTCGGCACGGCTTACCAGCGCAAAAAAAGCTACGATCAGGCCATTGAATATTATACGCAGGCTTTGCGGATCAACGAATCGGCCGGCAATAAGAAAAATACCGCGACGCTGTCATCGAATCTGGGCGTATGCTACTTCGGCAAGCGCGACATGAACAATGCGCTGGCCTATTACGAAAAAGCCGCCGCGATCTACGCGGAAACCGACAACAAAAAAAGCCAGCTCGTCGTGTATTCGAACATTGCGACGGTTTACAACGAAATGGGCAATGTGCCAAAAGCCGTCGAGTATTATGAAAAGTCGATGGATTTGAACGATGCGCTCGGCAACCAGCAGAACGTCGCAACATTGGCAGGCAACATCGGCACGATACTGCGCAACCAGAACAATCCAAAGGCGACGGACTACTTCGCAAAAGCACTAAAAATAAGCGAAAATATCGGCAACCCGAAAGGTGTTTCAATCAATGCCAACAACCTTGGTTCGATTTATTTTGGTCAGGAAAACTATGAAAAAGCGATTGAATATTACACCAAATCGCAAAAGGCCTATGAACAGACGGGAAACAGTGAAAGCGCGGCGCGCAATACGGGAAACATAGGAATTTCATACCTGAAAATCGCGCAGCAGGCAAATTCCGATTCCGAAAAAAACCTGGTGCTCCAACAAGCTATTGACAAGCTCGAATCTGCGGTTTCGCAAGTTGACGGCGATATCCGCCAGCAATTTGCCCAATCGCTCGCGACGGCCCAGGGAATGGCGGCGGGAAAAGTATATGTCGCACCGCCAAAACGCACAAAAGAAACTTCAGGCGATTATGCCGAATCGGGTGACGTTCGTCCGCGCGATTACAATCAGGCAGACTTGCGCTCGGAATATTCGCGTAAACAGGATTCAATCAAGCTCGAAAGCCGCAACAAAGAGCTCAACCTTCGCAAGGAAATGGAATTGCAGCAATTGGCTTTTGAATACGAACGCAAACAGTCAATGGCGAAAACCGAGGAAGAGCGCGCCCGGTTACGCGCCGAGGAAGCACAAAAACGAGCTCAGATTGAATCTGATTATAAAAGCCTGCTCGAGGCCGCATCATTACAGCAACGACTGGCGCGCGCCGAACTCGAAAAGAAAGAAGCGCTCGCTACAGCCGAAATCCAAAAGCAAAAAAACATTAAATACATGGCCTTTGGAATCGGGGCTTTTATCATGATTCTCGCTTTTATCATGTATAAAAACTTCCGAAGCCAGAAAAAAGCCTTTAGGATCATCGAAGAGGCAAACAAAGCGATTTTATCCGAAAAACAGCGCTCCGAAGCGTTGCTGCTCAACATCCTGCCGCAGGAAGTCGCGGATGAACTCAAGAACAACGGCAAAAGCGAGGCGCGGATGTACAATGAAGTATCGGTGTTGTTTACGGATTTTGTCAACTTCACACAAACTTCGGAAAAGCTTAACCCGCAAGAACTCGTCAACGAACTTCATGCTTGTTTTTCTGCTTTCGACACCATAATCGAGCGCAACGGGCTCGAAAAAATCAAGACTATCGGCGATGCGTACATGGCAGTTTGCGGTTTGCCCGAAAGCCGCGAAGAACATGCGCAGCGGACCGTGCGTGCGGCGCTTGAAATCCGCGACTTCATTTACGACCGCAAACAACATGAGGGTGCGTTTGAAGTGCGCATCGGCATCAATTCAGGCCAGGTCGTGGCGGGAATCGTCGGCGTCAAGAAGTTCGCGTATGACATTTGGGGCGATACCGTAAATACCGCTGCGCGTATGGAAAGCAGCGGCGAGGCCGGAAAAGTCAACATCAGCCAAAGCACATATGAAATCGTCAAGGATGAATTTGTCTGTACCACGCGCGGAAAAGTCTCGGCCAAACACAAAGGCGAAGTAGACATGTACTTTGTTGAATATGCCAAAACAACTATTGCCGAAGACCTTTTAGCCAATAATTAAATTACCCCGAACATAAGTCGAAGTTGGACCAAACACAACGCTATGGATTTTTTAAAAGCGAAAACCTACATCAACCGGCGCCTGCGCAAAGAGTTGCCGAAACACTTGTCATATCACAGCATTGCACACATCAAGGACGTTTATGAATCATCGCGGAGAATCGCAAAATCTGAAGGTGTCAAAGGCGACGATTTAAAATTATTGCTGATTGCCGCCATGTATCACGATTGCGGTTTTATCATCCAATCTAAAAACCATGAGAAGATTTCGTGCGATATCGCCCGGGAAAACCTGCCTAAATTTGGGTTTACGCCCGAGCAGATCAAAATAATCTGCGGCATGATCATGGCCACGCAAGTGCCGCAAAAACCAAACAACCATCTCGAAGAAATCCTTTGCGACGCCGATTTGGATTATCTTGGACGGGATGACTTTTTTGAAATCGGCAACAGGTTGTTCCACGAATTACAGGTTTACGGCATCATCAATACCGAAGAGGAATGGAATCAACTCCAAATCAAATTCCTTGAACAACATCACTTTTTTACAAAAACCGCAATTGCGACCAGGCGACCGCAAAAAGACAAATACCTCGCAGAATTGAAAGCAACATGAAAAAACACAAATTAGTCAATGCCATTCAAGATTATACATATATCCTAATCGGTGCGCTGCTTTCGGGCTTCGCGCTCAAAAGTTTCCTGGTTCCGGCGCACTTCCTCGATGGCGGCGTTACCGGCATTTCACTATTGTTGCACGAGATTTACCATTGGAACATTGCCGTTTTGATCATCGTGGCCAACTTGCCGTTCATTTTACTTGGCGCCAAACAAATGAGCCCCGGATTTGCATTCAAGTCAATTGCCGGGGTCGTTTTGCTGGCGATGTTTTTGCGGTTTATGCCGTACCCGGAATTCCATTACGATAAATTGCTGATTTCAACCTTCGGCGGATTTTTCCTCGGCGCCGGAATCGGGCTCGGAATGCGCGGCGGTTGTGCGCTCGACGGGCTTGAAGTCCTGGCGCTTTACACACTCAAGCGGACAGGCTTTACGATGAGCGAAATCATTCTCGGGCTCAACGTGATTATTTTTATGTGCGCGGCGTTTTTCCTCGGTTTCGAGACGTCGCTTTACGCGTGTTTGACCTATTACACTGTGACAAAGACAATTGATTACGTCATTGAAGGCATCGAGGAATTTACAGGCGTTACGATCATCTCTGGAAAAAGCGAAGAAATCAAGGAGAAACTCGTTCTGGGCCTTGGTCGCGGCATCACGATCTACAAAGGCGAACGCGGTTTTATGAAGGATAATTTCGATCAAAGCCAGGATTGTGATATCGTATTTACGGTCATCACGCGGCTTGAGGTCCGGCGGTTAAAGAATATAGTGATGCAGATTGACCCGAACGCTTTCGTATTTACCAACACGATCAAGGAAGCTGCAGGCGGCATTCTCAAACGTCATCAACCGCATTAACGAACAATCACGCCGGGTTTCCACAAATGCGGCACTTCTTCGGTGTTTTCCTCTTTGATTGAATTCGCGACAAATGTGTATTTGCGGTCGTACAATGTATTGCCGATGAAAAACGTGAGCATGAATTCATTGTTGAGCGCCAGTACGCTGTCTTCAATCATTTCGATTTTTACGGCCGATGTCGGCGGCATTTCGACCAGTGCATGACGCAGCAACGAAGTTTTTCGCATTTCGCCGTTCAGGGTTCCGAACGCTTTTGAGACGACCATGATATCGTGCAATTCGTCATCGGAATCGTTAATGAGGTAAACGTTCCAGACATTGGCCAAAAAGTCGTCATTCCATTCCTGGATCGCGGCCATGAAGACGTTTTTGACTTCGGGTATGTTGATGTCTTTTTGCATAATAGTCGAATGTCAAACGTCAAACGACCATCGTTCGACATTGGACGTTCGTCGTTGGACGAAATTAAATACTCGCCTTAAATTGCTCAAGGAAACGAACGTCGTTCTCATAAAACATCCGGATGTCGCTGATTTGATAGAGCAACATCGCAATGCGCTCGATGCCCATTCCAAAAGCAAAACCGTTGTATTCGTCCGGGTTGATGCCGCAATTTTTAAGTACGTTCGGATCAACCATGCCGCAGCCCATGATTTCCAACCAGCCGGTGCCTTTGGTGATGCGATAATCGGTTTCGGTTTTCAGTCCCCAATAAATGTCGACCTCGGCGCTTGGCTCAGTAAATGGGAAATACGACGGGCGCAAACGGATTTTTGACTTGCCGAACATTTCTTTTGTGAAATAAAGCAATGTCTGCTTCAGATCGGCGAACGAGACGTCCTTATCGATGTACAAACCTTCAACTTGGTGGAAAATACAGTGCGAACGCGATGAAACGGCTTCATTGCGGAACACGCGCCCCGGGGAAATCGTCCTGATTGGCGGCTTATTGTTTTCCATATAACGCACCTGGACTGACGAGGTGTGCGTCCTGAGCAAAACATCGGGATTGGTCTGGATGAAAAACGTATCCTGCATGTCACGCGCCGGATGATATTCCGGAAGGTTTAATGCGGTAAAGTTGTGCCAGTCGTCCTCGATTTCCGGACCTTCGGAAACGTTGAAGCCGATGTTCGAGAAAATATCGGTAATCTGATTTTTTACGATTGAAATCGGATGGCGCGAACCGATTTTGAGCGGCTCGGCCGGACGCGTCAAATCGCCGTAAACCGACGCTGATTGCTGGCTGTTTTCAAGCGATTCCTGAATTGATTTCACTTTTTCCTCGGCCTTTGACTTGAGTTCGTTGATGACTTGGCCGAACTCTTTTTTCATTTCGTTCGGCACGTTTTTGAACTCGGCAAAGAAATCTTTCAGAAGGCCTTTGCTTCCGAGGAATTTGATGCGAAATGCTTCCAGCTCTTCCTTGCTTTTGGTTTGGAAGGCTTCGGCTTCGGCGATATACTGTCTGATTTTATCAGTCATGGGCATAATTATGAACGTGCAAATTTAAGGGTTTTTTGTCGATGAACTGCACGAAATTTTGCCAAAATCTGACGCTATTCGATGTAATGCCGTTCGAGGAAATAATTGACGATGGCTTCCTTCATCAGCACGGTCTGCTCGCCTGCTTTTAACGGCGGCAATTCTTCCCTGACATTGTAATGCGGCCAGCCGTCTTTGTCAAAATAGTCAAATTCATAGTAGCCATACGGCTCAAGCAAACGGCAAATGGCGATGTGCATCAGATTGACTTTTTCGTCCTTTTTGAACTTTTTGTTCAATTGCCCGAGTTCCTGCACGCCAACCAGGTAAATGATGCGTTCAAGGTCGAGGTCTTCACCTTGTGAGAATTGGTCTGAAAGTTTCTGAACAACTGCTTCCCAGCGTTCTTTGAGTTGTTGATCTCTGGACATTATTGGTATTCGATGGTTGTTTCCGACATGGTCTGACCGGCTGATTTTACTGTGATTTCCGTCGGATAATTGTCGGTATTATAGACATATTCATAGGTATAGACGGCCGACGGCACAGTAGCCGTGGCAGGCGCAAAAATCTGGGCCGCCATTGGGTTGTTGTTGCTCAACAAATGAATCGTCGGCACGTTAAGTGTCAGTCGCAAATACGGATTCATGTTTAACGTCGGGTTTTTCTTGTCGTCAAAAGTATACGCGGTTCGAGTCTCATACGACGGCATGTAGTCCGTGCGGGTTTTCTCGACGAGGTTGTCTTGAGTAAAGACGAAAGTATCCATTTGATAATCCGTCCAGACATCTTCGTCGAATGTCTGATATTTGGCCTGAGACAACGTGTTTCCGTTGTACAGGTAATGGATTCGCTCGCCGTCGTCTGAAGTTACATACGCCAGATTGTTGCCATCGTAAGTGTAAGTATTGGTACGTGACAATACGTCGTTTGTATAATGATTTGTCTCAGTGACCTTATTGCCCGAGTAAACCATTTCGATACGGGTTGTTTCTGCAGTAAGCGACTCGATCGTATTCCCCGAATAATGAAACTCACCCGAAGTCGTTCCGGGATTGATACCGTAAGTCGTGTACGTGATTGTTTTGATAAGCGTGCCGTCGGCCGGCGCGGTACTGCCGTTCTCATCGCTCGAACAACCTGAAAGCGAGATTGTGGAAATGACAGCCAACAAAAAAAGAATTTGTGTTTTCATTTGCTTTGATTTGTCGCAAATGTACGCAAAGGCGCGCTATTTCAATTCTTTGATCGCGCTGCTTTCCATCCAGCCGTCCGAACCGTCCGGAAGCTCAACGCGGCGCCAGTTGTCAAGCATTTCGATTATGTAGACTTTTGTGCCTTCATGCAATACGATTTCGTCCGCAGCGCCCGATTTTGGTTCACTTTTAACCGATGCCGAAGAAGCGAATACAATCGCCGGCCTTTCAGATTCATAACGGCCCTTTTCAAAAACGCCCGACAAAATGCTGAGCACGATCAAAAGCGACAAGACAATCATCCCGAAGAAGAAAGCGCGCTTTAAAACTGTTGTGCCCGAAAAATAATAACCGCAGAAAAACACCAGGAATAGCACGGCGCAAGATACCGCGAGCCACGCCCAGCCATTGTAGCTTAGAACCGAGGTAAAATCTGCGACCATCTTACTAAAGCCGACTTTTGGCGTTTCCTTGACCTCGTCAATCATCATTTTATGCGCAAATCGGAGATTATTCGTGATTTCGCGGTCGCCTGGAGAAAGCATCAGCGCTTTTTCATAATTGTAAATTGCCGGCGCTATTTTATTGAGCTTGTAGTAGGCGTTTCCGAGGTTGAAATACAATTCGGCCGAATGCTTTTTTGTTTTGAGGACATTTTCATATTCCTGAATCGCCTCGGCATATTTTTCCTTGCGATAAAATTCATTGCCTTTTTCAAACCCGTTCTGGGCAAAACAAGTAATCGTGCAAAACACTATCAGGTAAAATAACTTTTTCATCGCATCAAATCTTTTTTCATACAAACACTGCTGTCAACCCCGATGTACTGCCCGTAATTAGGCATTCTATTGTAACCCGATCTTTCATAAAGCCGTATCGCCGCAGTCATTTTATTGCCGGTTTCCAAAATGGCGGTTTGGAAACCTTCCTCTACAGCCCAGTTTTCGAGCTCTTTTAAAACCTGGCCGGCGATGCCTTTTCCGCGCTGGGTTTCGATGACAAACATCCGCTTGATTTCGGTAACGCCCGGCTCATATTCTTTGAAAGCGCCGCAGCCAACAGCCAACTGGCCATCATAAGCGACCACGACGTGCCTGAGTTTATCAATTTTATTGTATTGCGCAAAAAACGGCGCCTGATCTCCGTCGATTATTTTAAGCCCGAGGTCAAGCAGGCCAACCAAAGCCCTGAAATCCTCGTTTGTGGAATCTGTCCGTTCAATCCGCATCACAGTTGTTTTTCGAGTTCGGAAATCACATGTTCGGCCTGGTTGGAATCTTCGTTCATCGCCGCGTCGGTCGATGGCGCATAACGGGCAAATTCACAATTTTCCATAAGCCCGATGAACGAATTTACCGTATCGGGTTTCGCTTTTTCGAGCAAAATTTCGCGAATCCGTTCTTTGGTCATTTCGGCGGTCTCAATATGGAGTTTCGCCTTCAGGAAATTGTGCATCGCCTTTTCCAGCGCGACATAAAATCGTTCTTTGTTACCGATGTATCTGCGGGCTTCGGCCAGGTATTTTTTCGCAAGTTTGCCCGACATTTTGCGTTTGTTGCCCACGACGTCGCGGTCAATGGCATCTTTCTTCCTTCGCGCGGCCACAACCAGTGGAATACACAAAAACGGAAGTAGCATCATCGCAATGAATCCGCCTGAACCGAAGAAGTCCTCGCGATTCATGCTCACCAGCTTTGTCTTGAGTTTGATAAAGCCGAACTGGTCTGAACCGCTGATTTTCGCTTTTGGCTGTTCGGCTGCGGCGGCAACGTCTGTGGCAACCGGCCCGTCGAGCACATTGAGCATGATTTCAGGCGACGTGACTGTTTTGTATTTTCCGGTGGCCAAATCAAAATAAGTAAAAGACATGGATTGAATTGGATACTTGCCTTTATACTGGGGTATTATTGTATATGAATCACTGATTTTACCAGCCATTCTGGAAAGTTGCGTGCTGACGTTTTCTTTGTGGACCGGATCGTACATTTCAAGCGATGCGGGAACAACCGGCCTTGGCAGATTGAACAATTTAAGGTTTCCCGATCCGGCGACACTGACGATCAAATCAACCGATTCGCCGCTTTTGACGTTCGTTTTTGAAGGCGTGACCGTAAAATTAAACCTGCCTACGGCGCCCGAAAAATCGTCAGGCTTTCCGTTTTCCGGAAGTGGCTTTACATTGATTGTCCTGCCGCCCGCAGATACGCGCCTGTCATCGCGAACCATCAGCGGTTGCCCAAAAAACCGCCGTTGCGCCGGCATCTCAATATCGAGGTCGAGCGTCAATGGCTCAATCTCAAGCTTTCCTGACTTTTGCGGATACAAAACAGTTTTCTTCAGCACCGCAACAAGACATCGCTTGCCGTTAAAAACCGTTTCTTCGGCGCTTGGCCTTTTGATTTCGATATTTTGGCTCCAGAAATCGTTGTATTTTGGCTTTTCCAACTCGCGGTATTCGCGAATCGCCACGCTGTAATCAAAATACAGTTTGTAGACAACCGTAATCGGTTCGTTGAGATAAGGGTTGGTTTTGGAAACCTCGGCAACCAGCGTCAAGGCTTCTTCCATTCGCTCTTTCACCGGCTGGCTGTTGTCATTCGGGTCGCGCGGATGTTCAACCGCTTCGGTAACCGTAACCGTTACGGGATTGGTTTTATAGATTTTGCCGTTGACATCTATCGTTGCAGGCTTGATTGTTATCTTGCCGCGCTTGGTCGGGATCAGGAAAAACGAATACGACTTATTATATGAGCCGCGCCCGTTGATATAATCGATATTCACGGACTGATACGGCCCGGCATACACCCGGAAACCTTCAAACGACGGCGGCTCAAAATTGTCGCCATCGCCGTTGATCGAAAAATCAATGCGAAGTTTTTCGTTAAGCGCGAGCGATGTCTTGCTGACCTTTGCTTCAAATTCGACTTGGGCAAAAATCGCTTGGACACTCAGTAATAATACGAATACAATCTTTTTCATCGTTCGGAAACCGGCATGCGGTGCCAAATTATTTCAATTCAACTTCATTTACCAATCTTTCTCTGTCTGTACAGGCGGCGCTTTCTCGCGTTTCTTGTTAACCTTGTCCTGCACTTTGCGCTCTTCATTGTCAACGGCTTTGAGTAAACTCTCGAGTCGCTCTTTTGAAATCCCGCCAGGATTCGGCTTCGGTTTTGGGTTTTCGCCGTTTTTGGGTTCGGGTTTGTTCGGGTCGTCGCCTTTGCCTTGGTTTTTATCAGGTTTAGGATCGGGCTTCGGTTGCGGCTGTTTTTTCT
>JAEWLD010000072.1 GCA_023393485.1 Bacteroidota bacterium | reverse complement strand
TCATAAACACTCCAGGTTTGTCCTTTGTCGGGCGAAAAAAATACCCGCGCCTTTTTGCCGCCCGAAACAATCCAGCACTTCTCGCCTTTTACCACGATATTGGTATTGCTTGCGGCGAATGCGGCTTCACCATCTGCGAGTTTCGGCAGGTTTTCGCACGGCATTTTATTCCAGCTATTGCCTCCATTGTGTGTAATCAGTAATGAAAAGCAATCCTCGGTCGGATCACCGACGGCAATGCCTTCGGTCTCAATCCAGAATTTCATGCTGTCATAAAACACTTTCGAATGGCTTTCGCGATAGATGAGCTTTGGCTTGACATTTTTTTTGTCGATTTTGTATAACAGCGCCGGATTGGCAATACTCAAAATAAAGATAAAACCCTGTGTCTGAGCCATGCTGCGGAACTCGGGTTTGAGGCTGTCGAACACGATTCGCTTTTCGAAAGTCGTGTTGTCATTAAAATCGTGATATCCGAACCGGCCTTCATTGGCGGCAAACCAGACTTTGTATTTTTCGGCAACCAATGATCGGATACTGATTTTACCCATCGCTACGGAATCGATTTCGAAAAACACTTCAGCTTGTTCTTTTTGAGAATAAACTACTGAAAAACAAAATAATAGGATACTTATTAGAAAGTGCTTTTTCATTTTGACTGCAATTCAACTACACTAAAGATAAATGAAAAACTGTCTTGGCACAGTAATTGGGTGGCAAAAAACGAACCTCGTTGTTAAGCAGGTACGTTCAATCATGAACTTAGATCAGACACCATGAAACCGAAAAGCATATTTTTCGCTTTATTAGCCACTGTATTTGCAGCCGGCGCTTTTGCACAAGACCGTACCACTGTTACGGCAACCAGTAACGATATTAGCGACAACCTTGACCTCAGGGCTGTTGCTTCTATTTTTGGTGATTCCCGCGATCTTGAGGATTTCGAAAGAAGGCTCAATGATCCGAGAGCGCAGATTTCCAATCTCGACCTTAACGGTGACCGCGCCGTTGACTATCTCAGGGTAATTGAATCAGTTGAAAACAATGCCCATCTTATTATCATCCAAGCTGTACTTGATCGCGATGTTTTTCAGGACGTTGCGACTATTCAGGTTGAACGTGACAGGGACAATGTTGTCCAGGTGCACGTCGTGGGCGATGTTTATATGTATGGCGACAATTATGTATACCAACCGATTTATGTGACGCGCCCTGTTATTTACGACTATTTTTGGGTCGCGGGCTATCATCCATATTGGTCAAATTGGTACTGGAATTATTACCCTTCATATTATTACACCTGGTCGCCTTATCCTGTATATCGTTACCATGCGCACATTCACAATCATATAAACGTCCACAACACATATAACTACGTCAATACAAGCCCAAGACATTATAACCTTGCGCCGCGTTATCGCGCTGACGGATACGCTGTCAGGAACCCTGGGCGTTCTTTCCGCGAAAGGAACGACGGTGTGCGGAATTCTTACGAACTCGCCAGTGTTCGCAACACCGGAGTAAGAAACGGATCGCAGACCACAAACGGAACAAGGACTTATTCCGGCACAAGAAATAACACTACAACTGTTGCCAATCCACGCCCGGGTAACACTGGAACCCAGACCGGAACGCGGTCGCAAACAACCGGAACGAGAACTGCCGCAACCGGAATTGAAACATCTGGTACAACTGTCAACCCGCGCAGTACGACTCCAAGATCATCCGATGCCCCGCGTACAACAACCGTTTCACCGCGATCTGCGACAACCACGACTGGATCGGCATACGATACGCCGCGTAGCGCAACACAAGCCGCCTCGCCTCGGGCCGCGTCAACAGGCGCAAGTTCAAGTGCGAGCACACAGACGTCAGACTATGGATCGCCAAGATCGGCAGCTCCAAGAACTGAGAGCGCGCCCCGTACAGCGTCGCCACGAACCGCGTCCCCGCGTTATGAAACACCGAGGGCACAAGCGCCAACGCGTACTGCAAGCCCGCGTATGAGCGCGCCGCAGTCTTCACCGCGTAATACAAGCGCCAGCCCGTCATATAGCGGTGGCAGCTCTCGAAGCGAAAGCCGTAGCGGAGGCAGGAGATAATCCAATTTCCCGATACATCCAAAAAGCATTGTCACACCGGCAATGCTTTTTATTTTAAAAAAAGTCTGCAATTCGACGATTGTATCTTTTATAGTGTAACTTTGTACTCTTTTTTTAAAGATTTTTATGAGTGCTCAACATCAGGGACTTCACAGCAAGTTGACCTTTGCCGGACTACTGATTACTTTGGGAATCATCTACGGCGACATCGGGACTTCTCCTTTGTATGTAATGAAAGCCATCGTCGGTTTACAGGCCATCAACGCCGACATTGTCCTTGGCGGCGTATCGTGCATCTTCTGGACACTGACCTTACAAACTACTTTGAAATACGTCTTGGTTACATTAAGCGCCGACAATCACGGTGAAGGCGGAATTTTTGCCCTTTATGCGCTCGTGAAGCGAACAAAGGTTAAATGGCTCATCGTTCCTGCAATCATTGGCGGAAGTGCGCTTCTGGCCGACGGAATCATCACGCCACCAATTTCAGTCTCATCAGCGGTCGAAGGTCTTCGCTCATATTACCCGGATCTGGATACAGTGCCTATTGTGTGCGGTATTCTATTCGTATTGTTTTATATCCAGCAATTTGGAACCAGTCTCGTCGGCAAATTCTTTGCGCCGATGATGTTGCTGTGGTTCAGCATGCTCGGTGTGCTGGGCATACTGCAGATTGTTGAGCATCCCGAAGTGTTCAAAGCGCTAAATCCGTATTACGCATACCATTTATTGTCAATTCACCCCGAAGGTTTCTTTGTCCTCGGGGCGGTCTTCCTTTGTACGACCGGAGCCGAAGCCCTGTATTCAGACATGGGCCATTGCGGTCGAAAAAACATCCGCGTCAGCTGGATTTTCGTAAAGACAATGCTTGTCTTGAACTACTTCGGCCAGGCCGCTTACCTGATCATGCACGAAGGCCATACACTAGTGAGCCTCGGCGGTGAATTCGGAAACCCGTTTTACCTGATCATGGCCAAATGGTTCTATCCCTTCGGAATCGCAATCGCTACCAGCGCGGCAGTAATCGCGTCGCAGGCCGTGATCAGCGGTTCGTTTACGATGATCAACGAGGCGATGCGACTCAATTTCTGGCCAAAAGTCCGTATCAAATATCCAAGCGATCTCAAAGGCCAGCTTTATATTCCGTCAATCAACTGGCTGCTGTTCATCGGCTGCATTCTCGTGGTTTTATATTTCCGAAAATCGGCAAACATGGAAGCCGCATACGGCCTGGCAATCATTCTCTGTATGATGATGACCACGACGTTGCTCAATTACTATTTCATCATCAAGCGTGTCAATTGGATGCTGATTTCAACAATAATCTTGCTTTACGCTGTAATCGAAACCTGTTTCCTGATCGCCAACATGAAGAAATTCTACGACGGCGGTAATTTCACGATTGCGATCACCGCAGTATTGATCGGACTGATGGCAACGTGGTGGAAAGCCAAGAAAATCAGCAAGAATTACACGAAAATGGTCAAGATCGACCATTATAAAAAAGTGCTCGCCGAACTCAGCGTAGATTTGTCTATCCCGAAATACGCAACGCATCTGGTCTACATGACAAACGCCAACCGCACTGATGAAATCGAAGAAAAAGTAATGTATTCGATTTTGCAAAAACGCCCGAAGCGCGCCGATATCTACTGGTTTGTCCACGTCAATATCCTGAGCGAGCCGTATAAAATGGAATACAAAGTGATCGAAATCGTGAAAGACGACGTGATCCGTATCGATTTCAATCTGGGTTTCCGTGAACCGACGAAAATCAACCTGATGTTCAAGGAAGTACTGCGCGATATGGTGGTCAAAGGCGAAGTCGACATCACCAGCCGTTATGAATCGCTCAACAAGAACAACATCATCGGCGACTTTAAATTTGTACTGTCAGAAAAATTTCTTTCGCCTGACAGCGATGTAAGGTTCGATGAAAAAATCATCATGAATACCTATTTTACGATCAAAAAACTGAGCCTTTCCGAAGAAAAAGCATTCGGTCTCGATAGCAGTTCGGTCAAGATCGAAAAATTTCCGATGGTATTCCACCCGCCTGAAAAACTTGAACTCACGCGGGTTTACCCCAAAGACAAAGAAAAAATACAATGAGGCTACACCGCAATTTAGTTTACGCGACGATAGATTCGCTCGTCGCGATTTTCAACGATGGCGAATACGCCGATAAAGTCGTGGCCCGCGCACTCAAACGCGACAAACGCTGGGGCAGCGCCGACCGGAAGTTCGTTGCGGAAACCATTTACGAAATCGTGCGGTGGAAAAGGCTGTATGCCGAAGTGGCCGAAGTAAAAGAACCGTTCAATCGCGACAATTTATGGCGCATTTTTGGGGTTTGGGCGGTTTTGCGCGGTTACCCGATCCCAGACTGGAACCAACTTGAAGGCACGCCCGCACGAAAAATCAAAGGCCGTTTCGATGAACTCTCGAAAACGCGCAGAATCAAGGAATCGATTCCGGATTGGATGGATGAGCTTGGTGTGGCCGAACTCGGCGAGCAGATCTGGTCAAAGGAAATTTCGGCGCAGAATCAGCCGGCCAAAGTAATTCTCCGGACAAATACGCTCAAAACCACCAGGGAAAAGCTGCGCGCGATCCTGATGGATTTGAATATCGAAACCGAATTTCTCAAAGAACAGCCAGATGCGCTCCTCCTGAAAGAACGCGCAAATGTGTTCCTGACCGATGCTTTTAAGGAAGGTTTATTTGAAGTACAGGATGCCAATTCGCAACTCGTGGCGCAGTTCCTCGATGTTGAGCCCGGAATGCGCGTGGTCGATGCCTGTGCCGGTGCCGGCGGCAAAACGCTGCACCTTGCGTCATTGATGGAAAACAAAGGCCAGCTCATTGCGATGGACTTGTATGAAAGCAAACTCAAACAATTAAAGCTGCGCGCCAAGAGAAACGGCGCCTTCAACATCGAATACAGGATCATCGATTCGACCAAAGTCATCAAGAAACTCCACGAAAAAGCCGATCGCGTTCTAATCGACGCGCCGTGCAGCGGTCTGGGTGTTCTCAAGCGCAATCCTGATTCGAAATGGAAACTGCAGCCCGAATTCATTGACAACATCCGTAAAGTCCAGGCTGAAGTGCTTGAGAATTATTCAAAAATGGTCAAGCCTGGCGGGAAGCTCGTTTATGCGACTTGTTCGGTGTTACCATCTGAAAATCAGGAGCAAGTCAAAAAGTTCCTCGCCACCGAAACCGGAAAAAACTTTACCTTTGTAAAAGATTTGCCGTTATTGGCCTCGGAATCCGGATTCGACGGATTCTACATGGCTTTGATGCAACGCAAGAAATAATTGTCCCAATGAAGAAATTCTACGCTTTTATTGCGCTTTTAGTCGCAACAACTATCTTCGCTCAGGCCGGATCGCCGGCAGCTCCATATTGGAATGGCTTTAATTTCAACCAGAGCAGCATGGCGCTTAAAGCTGCGCTGGCAACCAAAATTATCAATACCCATACAAAAAATCTTACATATTCCGATATCTGGGAAGCGCTCAAAATAACAGATCAGGATCCGGACAACAGCGCTAATGTGCTTTTGATTTACGGTTTTGGAACCTCGCGTTCCCGAGACAAATCACTGCAGTGCGGTTCGGGAAACTGTAACGGGCTTTGGAACCGCGAACACACTTATGCGCAATCACTCGGAAACCCCGATCTTGGCACGAATGGTCCGGGTTCAGATGCGCATCATCTCAGGGCTTGCGATTATGCTTTGAATGAGAATCGGGCCAGTGAGCGGTTTGAAGCCGGAAACGGGACGGCGCACGACGTCACCGCTTCAACCTGGTATCCGGGCGACGAATGGAAAGGCGACATCGCGCGGATGATGATGTACATGTATTTGCATTATGGTGACCAATGCCTTCCGATTACAGTCGGTGTCGGAACCACGGTAGCGTCAGATCCCAATATGATTTCGCTGTTTTTGGAGTGGAATGCCGAAGATCCGGTATCGCCGTATGAAGACAATCGCAATACGTATCTCGGCAACGCGTCCAATACTTACGGGCAGGGCAACCGCAATCCGTTTATAGACAACCCGTATCTCGCCACATTGATTTGGGGCGGTACACCGGCCGAAAATCGTTGGCCATCATTGGCGCTTCCGGACATGACTGACGCGCTGGCATTGGTGAGTGTCTACCCGAACCCGTCAAATGATCATCGCATCAACATTGACAGCGAAGTGACGCTCGATGAAATTGAGTTGTTCAGCCTAAACGGCCAGCTGGTTCAACGTATTTCGCACCCGGCATTTCAGGACAATACATATACGCTTGAGAATTTGCCGCAAGGATTCTACTTTTTGAAAATCATCTCCAATCAACAGGCAGCGGTAAAGAAAGTCCTGATAAATTAGTAATAAAACAAAATAGCGAAAGCCTTCTGTCCTCCGCGGGAGGCTTTTTTTTTGCACCTGGCGCACCTACTAAGTTAAAACCCAACCGGGTTCAAGTTAAAAAATTTTGCACATTAAAATATTGCACTACATTTGCCAGCCCAATTTTTGGAAACTATGACTAGATTTTTACTCCCTACAATGCTTTTGGCCGTTGTCTCGGCATTTGCGCAAATTCCCGCCGGTTACTACAACACGGCAACAGGAACAGGTTATACACTAAAAACGCAGCTGTATAACATCATAAAAGATCATACAAATAACGGTTACGACGGTTTGTATGATACCTATCAAACCTCCGATCGTGACTATTTTTATGAAAACGACGGGACAATCCTCGACATGTATTCCGAGCGGCCAAACGCAGCCGATCCGTATAATTTTTCTGCCGGAGCATCGCAGCGCTGTGGTAATTATTCGCATGAAGGCGATTGCTATAACCGCGAGCACATCATTCCACAGTCAGTTTTTGATGAAGCGCAACCGATGAAAAGTGACGCGCATTTCATCGTTCCGTCTGATGGGAAAGTAAACGGTTATCGGAGCAATTACCCGTTTGGCGTGGTCGGCAACGCAACTTATACTTCGCAAAACGGTTCAAAACTCGGTCAGGCAAGCAATACCGGTTATGCCGCGGGTTATTCGGGAATTGTTTTTGAGCCGATCGACGAATTCAAAGGTGATATCGCGCGGATGTATTTCTATTTCGCGACGCGTTACCAAAATGTCATCACTGGCTTTGGCTCCTATGCGATGTTTGACGGCACAAGCAATCACGTGTTTTCAAACACATTTCTTGAAATCCTGAAACATTGGAACGCCCAGGATCCGGTCAGCCAGCGCGAAATCGTCCGCAATAATGCGATCTATGCGACACAAAACAACCGCAATCCGTTTATCGATCATCCTGAATGGGTTGAAACAATTTGGGGAAATATGCTGGCTGCTCCGTCGGTTGATTTGGCTGCGAAAATCAGCATCTATCCGAACCCGGGCGTCAATCACATCATCAACGTGGTTTCTGAAAATGACATCGATGCGATTGAAATCATCACGATCAACGGCCAGATCATGCAGCGCATAGAAAAGCCCACGATGGACAATCACACTTACAGTATTTCAAACCTGCCAAACGGCTTTTATCTGATGAAGCTGACTGTGGGCAATCAGTCGGCGACCAAGAAAATCATCGTCAATTGATCATCGCAAAAAAATAATCGAGCCTTTCCCGACCGGAAAGGCTTTTTGTTTTACTGAAATTCTATCTTTGCTTAAAACCCACTATGAAAACCATATTCTATTCGCTGTCTCTCCTACTTGTTTTTTCGGCGACCGCACAACAAAAAGAAACCATCAAAATAGATTGGCCGAAAGACTGGAAGGTAGGTTCCGATCAGAATTCGGGAAAAATGAGCATGGTTGAAATGATTCCAAATAA
>JAEWLD010000042.1 GCA_023393485.1 Bacteroidota bacterium | reverse complement strand
GCACGGCACCGCAATCATTTCGTCGGCTGCGCTTCTGAACGCTCTCGAACTTGCCGACAAGAAAATCGACAAAGTAAAACTGGTGGTTTCAGGTGCCGGTTCTGCCGCGCTCGCCTGTACCAATCTGTACGTCATGCTCGGTGTCGAGGTCAACAATATCATTATGTTTGACAAGGCCGGAGCGCTGTCTGCCGACCGAAATGACCTGTCAGACATTCAAAGAAAATATGCTAATGCCAAATCCGGAATCAGTTTGGCCGAAGCCTTAAAAGACGCCGACGTTTTCCTCGGGCTGTCAGCCGGCGATTTGATGACACCGGAAATGTTGCTTGAAATGGCGCCAAAGCCAATTGTCTTTGCAATGGCGAACCCGGTTCCCGAAATCGATTACGACCTTGCCATCGCCACACGCGAAGACATCATCATGGCCACAGGCCGTTCAGACAATCCGAACCAGGTCAATAACGTGCTCGGTTTCCCGTACATTTTCCGCGGCGCGCTCGATGTCCGTGCAACCAAAATCAACGAGGCGATGAAAATGGCCGCGGTAAAAGCGCTCGCGGCATTGGCCAAGGAAACCGTTCCCGAACAGGTCAACATTGCGTATGGTGAACGAAAGTTGACATTCGGAAAAGATTATATCATTCCAAAGCCGTTCGATCCGCGACTGATCACGACAGTGGCGCCGGCGGTCGCAAAGGCAGCCATGGCATCAGGCGTTGCCCAGCAACCGATTGAAGATTGGAACGAATACCACGACGAACTCTTGCGCCGTCTCGGTTCAGACAACAAAACAGTGAGGTTGTTGACCAATCGCGCGAAGACCGATCCGAAACGCGTCGTATTCGCCGAGGCGGATCATCTTGATGTGCTAAAAGCCGCGCAAATCGTTTTTGAGGAAAAAATCGCGCATCCGATTTTGCTCGGAAACCGCGAAACCATTTTGGATTTGAAGGCCGAACTCGGTTTCGATGCCGAAGTGCCGATCATCGACCCGAAAACCAAAGAAGAAGACCAGCGCCGCGACCATTACGCCGAAACGTTCTGGATGGCGCGCGACCGGCCCGGCTTCCAAAAAATCGACGCGCAAAAATGGATGCGTGAGCGCAATTATTTTGCTGCGATGATGGTCAATGAAGGCGAGGCCGATGCCCTTGTGTCAGGCTATTCGCGCAGTTATCCGACGGTTGTCAAACCAATGATCCAATTGATTGGAAAAGCGCCCGGAATTTCACTTATCGCGGCAACGAACATGATGATGACCACGCGTGGCGCGATGTTCCTCGCAGATACGGCGATCAACCCGAACCCGTCAGCCGACGATTTGGCGAAAATTGCGCTAATGACGGCCAAAACGGTAAGGCTTTTCGGTATGGAGCCTGTCATTGCGATGGTTTCATTCTCGAATTTCGGCTCATCGACCGATGAGAATGCGACAAAAGTTGGGCAGGCCGTGGCTTATTTGCACAAATATTATCCGGATTTGATCGTGGATGGCGAATTGCAGGCGGATTTTGCGATCAATCCCGAAATGCTGAAGGAAAAATTCCCCTTCTCGAAACTTGCCGGCCACAAGGTCAATACGCTTGTGTTTCCAAACCTCGAATCGTCGAACATCACTTATAAGATGCTCAAGGAATTGTATGAAGCCGATTCCGTCGGCCCGATTATGATGGGCATGAACAAGCCTGCGCATATTTTCCAATTGGGCGCGCGGGTCGAGGAAATGGTCAATATGGTCGCCGTTGCGGTGGTTGACGCGCAGGAAAAGGAAAAGCGGAGAAAAAGATGGCAGGACGGGTGATTTTTATAAAATATGATTTCCAATGGCGGAGAAGTTTGATTATTTGTTGATGGTCTTTTCGTAATTGACTTCCAGCGGCGAACGACCAACGACCAACAGCAACAACTTACTCCGGCTCGATTAACTTTTTTTTATATATTTGGCCATTACTAAGGGAGAATGATAGCACATTTACAGGGGAAACTGGTCGAGAAAACACCGACTGAAGTCATCATTGACTGCGGCGGCGTCGGCTACCAGATCAACATATCGCTGCATACATTCTCGTTGCTCCCAACTACAGAAAACATTAAGCTTTTTACCTATCTCCAAATCAAGGAAGACGCGCACACGCTGTTCGGTTTTGTTGAAAAATCAGAGCGTGAATTGTTCAAACTCCTGATTTCGGTGTCGGGGATCGGTGCGTCGATCGCCAGGACAATGCTATCGTCACTTGACCCGAAACAAATCATTCATGCATTAGCCGCAGGCGATATCGCGACGATTCAGGGAATCAAAGGAATCGGGGCAAAAACGGCCCAGCGCGCCATACTTGACTTGCGCGATAAAGTGTTAAAAGTGTACGATTTGGATGAAGTTTCAATCAGCCAAAGCAATACAAATAAAGATGAGGCGTTATCTGCTTTGGAAGTACTGGGCTTTAACAAAAAGTTGGCAGAAAAATCTGTCGACAAAATCGTTGCGTCCCAGCCTGACGCAACCGTGGAATCAATCATCAAACAAGCGTTAAAAAATCTATAGTTCTTGAAAACTGACTACTCTAAGACCAATCATATTTTACACCGCGCGATAATCCTGTTGCTGCTGTTTTCGGGCATCGCGACACAGGCGCAGATCTATCCGGAAGTACAGGACTCGACGGCCGTCGGGTATTCACAAGGCCGCATTGAACTTAAAAATCCGCCGAGCATTCTCGATGCATACACCTATGATCCGGTAACCAACCGTTATATTTACACGAGTTCGGTTGACGGATTCAACATCAATTACCCTATTATCCTAACGCCCGAAGAATACCAGGAACTGATTGCGCGCGAATCAATGCGCAAGTATTTCCAGGAAAAGCTCGATGCAATGGAAGGCAAAAAGGAAGGCAGTGAAGAAAATAAAAAAAATCTGTTGCCGCGATATTACGTCAATTCGGGCTTTTTTGAGACGATTTTCGGCGGCAATACCATAGACGTCAAGCCAACTGGATCGGTTGAAATGGATTTGGGCGCGCGGTACACCAAGCAAGACAATCCGTCGTTTTCACCGCGCAACCGTTCGCGCCTGACCTTTGATTTCGACCAGCGCATCTCGATGAGCCTGCAAGGGAA
>JAEWLD010000324.1 GCA_023393485.1 Bacteroidota bacterium | reverse complement strand
CTGTCTTTGCCTTTACGACTTTATGACTTTACGACTTTACGACTTTACGACTTTACGACTTTATGACTTTACGACTTTATGACTTTACGACTTCACGACTCACTTACTCAAATACATTTTCCTTCTCGAATACAACTCATAAAACTGGTCGTCCTTTAAATCGTCGATAAACAAAATGCTTTCGCCCGTCGATTTCATTTCGGGCCCGAGCGCCTTGTTCACGTTCGGAAATTTGCTGAACGAAAACACCGGTTGCTTGATCGCGTAACCGTTCAATTTCGGATTATAAGTAAAATCGGCAACCTTATTTTCGCCGAGCATAATTTTGGTCGCATATTTCACATACGGCTCGCCATACGCCTTGGCGATAAACGGCACGGTACGCGAAGCCCGCGGGTTGGCCTCGATGATGTAGACCGTATCGTCCTTGATTGCGAACTGGATATTGATCAGCCCGACCGTTTTAAGTGCCAAAGCAATTTTCTTCGTATGATCCTTAATCTGCTGCATCACGAATTCGCCGAGGTTAAATGGCGGCAGTGTCGCGTTGGAATCGCCCGAATGGATGCCGCACGGCTCGATGTGTTCCATGATGCCGATGATGTAAACGTTTTCACCGTCGCAGATCGCATCGGCTTCGGCCTCTATCGCACCGTCGAGATAATGGTCGAGCAAAAGTTTGTTGCCCGGAATGTTTTTCAACAGGTCGATGACGTGATCTTCCAATTCCTGTTTGTTGATGACGATTTTCATGCCCTGGCCGCCGAGACCGTACGACGGACGAACCAAAAGTGGAAAGTCAAGAACATCGGCAAGCGCCGAAGCCTGATCGGCATTTTCGGCCACGCCAAACTTAGGAAACGGAATTTTTAGCTCTTCCAGCAATTCAGAAAAACGGCCGCGGTCTTCCGCCAAATCAAGCGCATCGAAACTTGTTCCGAGAATCTTGATGCCATAGCGATCGAGCTTTTCGGCCAACTTCAAAGCAGTTTGTCCGCCGAGCTGGACAATCACGCCTTCAGGCTTTTCGTGTTGGATGATGTCGTAAATATGTTCCCAGAAAACCGGCTCGAAGTAGAGTTTGTCCGCCGTGTCGAAATCGGTCGAAACGGTTTCGGGGTTGCAGTTGATCATGATCGTTTCGTAACCGCATTCTTTTGCGGCCAAAACGCCGTGTACGCACGAATAATCGAATTCGATGCCTTGCCCGATCCGGTTTGGACCTGAGCCGAGGACGACGACTTTCTTTCTGTCTGAAACGACGCTTTCATTGGCGACGTATTTCTTGCCGTCGGCGGTTTCGATTTCAGCTTCGAAAGTTGAATAATAATATGGTGTTTTGGCGGTAAACTCGGCCGCGCAGGTATCGACAAGTTTGTAGACGCGGTTGATGTTCATTTCCTTACGCAGCTTGTAGACCTGGCTTTCCAGGCAGCCCATCATGTGCGCAATCTGGCGGTCGCCGTAGCCTTTTTGCTTGGCTTCGAGCAAGAGTTCGCGCGGCAATGTATCGACTTTGTAGGTTGAAATTTCTTTTTCGAGCAGGTACAATTCCTCGTATTGCTTCAAAAACCACATGTCGATTTTTGTGATTTCATGGATTCGTGAAAGCGGAACGCCCATCGCGATGGCGTCGTAAATCACAAAGACGCGGTCCCAACTCGCATACGTAAGCTTGTCGATGATTTGTTCGTAATTCTTATAGCCTTTGCCATCGGCGCCGATGCCGTTGCGCTTGATTTCCAACGATTGCGTCGCCTTGTGCAGCGCTTCCTGGAACGAGCGCCCGATGCCCATGACCTCGCCTACCGATTTCATCTGAAGGCCGAGCGTGCGGTCTGAACCCTCGAACTTGTCGAAGTTCCATCGCGGGATTTTGACGATGACATAATCGAGCGTCGGTTCGAATAAAGCCGAAGTCGATTTTGTGATCTGGTTTTGGAGTTCGTCTAAAGTATAACCGAGCGCCAGTTTCGACGCGATTTTCGCGATCGGATAGCCGGTAGCTTTTGAAGCCAATGCTGACGAACGCGACACGCGCGGATTGATTTCGATGGCGACAATGTCTTCTTTTTCGTCGGGCGATACGGCGAACTGGACGTTGCAACCGCCTGCAAAATTGCCAATCGAGCGCATCATCAGAATCGCCATGTCGCGCATTTTCTGGAAAGTCGTATCCGACAGTGTCATTGCGGGCGCTACGGTAATCGAATCGCCGGTGTGGATGCCCATCGGATCCATGTTTTCGATCGAGCAGATGATGACAACGTTGTCATTCTTGTCGCGCAAAAGTTCCAATTCGTATTCTTTCCAGCCCAAAAGTGCTTTGTCAATCAGGACTTCGTGAATTGGCGACGCTTCGAGACCGCGTGTCAAAAGCTCGTCGAAATCTTCTTTTCTGTGGACGAAAGCCGCGCCGGTTCCGCCCAAAGTAAACGACGGCCGGATCACGAGCGGAAACCCGAACTCCTGAGCGATTTCCTTGCCTTTCAAAAACGAATTTGCCGTTTTGGCCGGCGCCGTTGGAACGCCGATTCTTTCAAGCAATTGCTTGAATTGTTCGCGGTCTTCGGTGATGTTGATGGCATTGATGTCTACACCGATCATGCGCACGCCGAAATCCTGCCAGATGCCTTTTTCATCGGCTTCGAGGCAAAGATTGAGCGCAGTCTGGCCGCCCATGGTTGGAAGGACGGCATCGATTTGCGGATGTTCCTTGAGGATTTGGACAATCGATTTGGTCGTGAGCGGCAACAGGTAGACGTGGTCGGCCATTGACGGGTCGGTCATGATCGTGGCCGGGTTTGAGTTGATCAGGATAACTTCGATTCCTTCTTCGCGGATCGAGCGCGCCGATTGTGAGCCGGCATAATCGAATTCGCACGCCTGGCCGATGACGATCGGGCCTGAGCCGATGATGAGGACGGATTTGATTGAGTTGTCTTTTGGCATTCTGTAGTTGGTAGTTGTTAGTGGCTAGATGATTGTTGTTGTATAGTTTTTTGTCGAACGTCAAACGTCGAATGTCGAACGATGTCTTTGTTTAGACTAGAGCCCTAGCCCCGATTGCAGCGGCATCCTTTTTTGGAGCACAGCGGAAAAAAAGATACAGCGGAAAGCGGGAATCAGCTCCTTATAAACCTGATCGTTCGTTTGACGTTTGACGTTCGACCTTTGACAAAACGAAAGAACAAGGTATAAAAAAAGGCGCTACTGGAGGTAACGCCTTGAATGCTTTTTCAAACATTATTTTTTGTGTCTTGGTTCAGAAGATACAGTCAGTTTGTGACGGCCTTTAGCCCTTCTGCGCGCAAGTACTTTCCTACCGTTTGCAGAAGCCATCCTGTCCATAAAACCGTGCTTGTTCCTTCTTTTTCTTTTCGATGGTTGAAACGTTCTTTTGCTCATTGCTGTATATCTTTAATTCTGTGATTCTTGAGAAATGGTTTTGTTGTAAACCGGGTGCAAATATAGGAAGTTATTTTGTTTTGACAAATGGTTTTTGAAAAATTTTTCTTCTTTAAAAAGAAGCTAAATTTCTTGCGCTGCGCGAGGCATGTCGCTACCGCGGGTTGATGTCGCTGCGCTATGCTCTACTTTGCCTTGTCGCAAAGTAGCAAAAGACAGCGGCGCATGAAAATTGCTAAAAAACTGGCTGCCTTCACTAAAATTCACGAACTCGCTGACGCTCAAACAGCGTGAATTTCTTAACGCTCACTAGCTCAGTTTTTCTTAACGCAATTTTCATGAATGCCGCACTAATAGGAATGGGCTTAATACTTTTTGCTTGCTGACGCAGCGCAAAAAAAGTCGCGGTTTCATAACAAACGTTCGGCTGGATTAATGCTGATGGTTTCATAACGGCTTCGGTGAGAAAGCGGCATTCTTTGTCTTTGCGAGATTTTCAAGCCGCGGCCGCAAAGAATATTCTCTCTTGAGCGAAGCGAACGAGGATTGTAAAGCAAACCACGGAGACGAGCCTGCAAGGCGAGCGGCTGTGGTTGCGGAACGGCGGCAAGGCTTAGAAAATCCGCAAAGTCAAAGAGCCGCAATGCTCTTTTGTTACTTTTGGAGCCAGCCAAAAGTAAGCCCGCGGCAGCGCTAAGCCTCGCGCAGCGATAAAAAAAGCTTCTTTGTTGCTAAACAAAAGAAGATACGTACCTTTGCAACCGCAAAAGAAACCATCATGTTCAACAAAAACATAAAACTAATCCTCGCGGCAGCGCTTTTCGCGTTTGCAATATACCAATTTACAGAAGGCGAAATTGGTAACGGGATTTTTCTGATCTTATTGACGATTATCCCAATCGTACTATACTTTAAAAACGAATATATCCTTTTGGCGTTCCTGCAACTCCGCAAGCAGAATTTTGCCGGCGCCCAGAAATGGTTGGCCAAGATCAAGAATCCGCAGACGGCGCTGATCAAAAAGCAACAAGGTTATTATCATTATTTGCACGGCATGATGACAACCCAGAAAGATTTGTTTGAAGCAGAAAAGCATTTTAAAAAGGCTGTTTCCCTTGGCCTGAATATGGATTTGGATATGGCCGTAGCCAAACTCGGCATCGCGCAAGCTGCCATGGCCAGAAGACGTAAGATTGAAGCGACCAACCTGATCAACGAAGCCAACAAGCTAGACAAACACGGTATGCTGAAAGACCAAATCAAAATGCTCAAAGAACATTTGAAGAAAATTTAACCGGGAAGCATTCAAAAAATTAAAAGTATTCCGAAGGGATACTTTTTTTTATGCCTTTATTTTGGAGGCCAACGATATTTTACGATGCGCCAGTCATCAGGAAAAAGAACGATTAGAAAAACCGGGAAAATAGAATCCGAAAGCCTACGATGGCAAGCGACACCGCCAATGATTTCACGATAATGCTGCCGTGCAGCCGCCGCGACAGGTATGCGCCGAGTTGCGCCCCGGGAACAACACCCAGAATCAGTCCCAAAATAGTCCTGACCGTTTGCGGATCATTGTAACTTCCGTCCAAAAAATGGACAAAAACGCTGACACTGGCCATAATCGCCAGGACGAAATGTGAAGTTGCCGTCGCGACGTGAACCGGGAAATGCAGCCATTCCACCATTGCGGGAACGTGAATGATACCGCCGCCGATACCGAGCAATGGCGAAAAATAACCGACAAGCAAACTCAGGAATATGCCTTTGCGGTTACTATAAGAATAGCTATAGGTTTCGCGCCACTTATCTGTAAGTTTGTGGGTAACCCAGCCTTTTTTCTTGATTTGGCGTTGGTCCGCTTTGTTTTGTTGGCGTATGAACAAGAAAACGGCAAGGGCTAAAAGTACGACACCGAACAAAATGTCGAAAAAATGCCGCGAAATTATCTTTGTAGTCAGCACACCAAGTACAGAACCCGGAATCGTGGCCAATGCAAAAACC
>JAEWLD010000255.1 GCA_023393485.1 Bacteroidota bacterium | reverse complement strand
GTCTTCCACTTCCTCAATTCCCGGAAGATTTTCGTTCAACAGATATTCGGGATGCACACGCGTGACCAAAACGATTTCATAATGCGTACGGTTAAACACTGCGATTTTGCCTTTTTCGGGAAGCGCGATGTAATGCCGCCACAAATAATCGTGTTGGAGCTCAGTTTCATTTGGCACTTTGAAACTGTGCACGACAACACCGCGCGGATTTACCTGATTGAACAATTCGCGTATCAGACTGTCCTTGCCCGAGGTGTCCATTCCCTGAAGGCAAATCAGCGCCGCATACCGGTTGTTGGCGTACATTTTTTCCTGGAGCTTGGCAATTTTATGACTTGTCTTGGCAAGCTTTTCCTCTTTGGCGTCGTCGTCGTAATCTTTCGCAGGCGCAGTATCTATCGACGAAAGCCTGATCGGCTTGGTTACCTTAAAATCATCGGGATTGAAATCTTCCATATATTTTTTCATAAATGTATATATTTAAGATATTTTTTCCGAGCGATTTAACGCAATTTCAAATGCAAGACTTTATACTGACACTGCTTTTCAATATACACGGAATCAGCGCCGCTTCAGGACTTTTGTACGACGATGGCAAACTGTTCCTGATCTCAGACAACAGCAATTGCCTTTATACTTATGATATCGACGCGTCAAAACTCGACAAAAAACCAATCCAATCCGGTGGAATTTCCGAAAATATCCCCAAGCCGATAAAGCCCGACTACGAAACTTTGGCCATTGCCGACGAAAAAATATATCTTTTCGGTTCAGGCTCAACAGCTGCGAGAAACCGAATGGCGACAGTTTCCTATCCCGACCTGCGCCAGACGTCGGTTTTTGACTTATCGGAATTGTACGGGTCAATGCGATCGGCGTCAGGAATCTCAACCGATGATTTCAATTTGGAAGGCGCCGCGAAATCCGATGGCAAATGGTATTTTTTCCAACGCGGAAACGGCCCGGCCAAAAGCAACGGCATTTTTACGGTTTCCGGCGATATTTTAGGCCCGGATTTTTCGATTTCATATTTTCCGTTGACGCTGCCTGATTGCAATGGCATACCTGCAACTTTTACCGACGCGGCAGCTGTCGATGGCAAAATTTACTTCATCGGCACGGCAGAAAACAGCAATTCTGTCTATCACGACGGAGAAATCCTTGGAAGCGTGATCGGATGCCTCAACCCCAAAACGATGAAGATTGATTTCACCAGGGAGATTTCTAAAAATCATAAATTCGAAGGACTCGCTTTGGTTGAAAAATCAGACCGCGAAATCGTTTTTGTGCTTTGCGAAGACGCCGACAACGACGCGTCCGAATCGGGCATCTATAAACTGATCGTGCCGCTTGTTCATTGACTTGTTTTTCAATGCGAAAAATTTGTAGCTTTGATAGACAACAACCTAAACCAAAGCAACATGACCAAAAAATTACTCATTTTTCTGATGGTTTTGCCGCTGCTTGCAAATGCGCAAAACAACTATCTCGATTTCGACGGCATCAACGATGTTGTTGAAACGCCGGCTGCAACGGCAACCCTCTTGGCCAACGCGACGGCGCTGACACTGTCGTGCAAGGTTTACCCGACGCGCGTGACGTCAGGATTTCCTGATTTTAACGGAATTTGCGGTTATCGCAATGAAACGAATTTCGATTTTTACCTGATTCAATTGTCGAGTACCGACCTCGAGGCGCGGTTTCGCAATTCAGCCGGCGTCGACTATACGATCACTTACACCGGATTGACGCTTAACCAATGGAGTCATTTTATCCTGGTTTACAACGGCAGCACGCTGAAGCTTTACAAAAACGGCGTTGAAGTATCATCGATTGCTGCTTCGGGAAGCGTCCCGGCCGCGCCTTCAGGTTATTTGTCTATCGGCCGCATCATTTTCCAGGCGTACAATTGGTTTCATAAAGGGTATATTGATGAAGTCAGTATATGGAACAAAGCATTATCACAAACCGATATCGACGCGATGACAGCCAACTCGGGCGAAGTGGTCAACCCGGCGGGGCAGTCAAATCTCAAAGCGTATTACAAGTTCAATCAGGGCATTCCGTACGGCAATAACCTCGGGCTCACGACACTCAATGACGAAATGGCGCTCAACAACGGTACGTTGGCCAATTTCGCCTTGACGGGAACTACTTCAAACTGGGGCGGCACACAACTTGGCGTTGTCGAAACCGGGATAAACGCAATCCGTGTTTTTCCAAATCCGACTCGTGATTTTATCAGCGTTTCCGGGCTTGTTGAACAGACCTATTGCCGCATTTATGACGCGATGGGCAAACTCGTCAAATCGGAAACCATCGGGCCCGGGCGGAACATTTCAATTGCCGAATTGCCGTCGGGAATTTATTTGATGTCAACCGATGCGTGGCAAAAGAAATTTATTGTCAGGTAATCCAAAAACGTCCGAATAACCAGAGCTTACCTGCGGGTAGGCTTTTTTTTCAGAAAAAAATCGGACCTTCCCAACCTTTACTAATCGCTGCGGCTCTATAACTAAAAAACCAATCATGATCCACGAGCACCTCATCACGGACTGTCGGAAAATGCACCGCAACGCGCAGCGGCAGGTGTATGAGATCATGGCGCCGAGACTCTACAGGACATGCCGGCGCTATCTCAAAAAAGAAGAAGAAATAGAGGAAGCGCTCGCCGACGCGTTTTTTACGATTTTCACCAAAATCAACCAACTTAAAGAAGACCGCGCTTTTGAGGCTTGGGCCCGAAGGATTACCGTCAACCAATGTTTGCTGACCATTCGCCGAAATATCAATTTCAATATGTACCTGGACGATGTCAAATTGTTGTCTCAGCCTGCAACTTTACCGGTAAACGATCTTGAGGAAGAAGATCTGCTCAAATTACTTTCGCGGATTCCCGAGGGCTGCCGCACGATTTTCAATCTTTTTGTAATCGAAGGTTATGGGCATAAGGAAATCGCTGAAATGCTTTCAATTTCTGAAGGCACATCAAAATCACAGTTAAACGTGGCCAAAACCAAACTAAAAGAATTGGTCAACAAGTTATATTACCCGAAAGCAGAGTAACCATGGAAAATCAGGATAAAATTTTCGAACGTTTTAAAGAAATCGCGACTGAGGCCGAGTCGAAGGAATTTCCGGCGATGGAAAAAGTCTGGTCGCGCGTGGAAGATAAGCTTGACTACAAAGCTGTAAAGAAGTCGGCCGGAATTTGGAAAGTGATTGCGATTGCCGCATCGCTGTTGTTGCTGCTAACAGTCGGCTATCAATTCTTTGGCACCGAAAAAATTCCGGCCGGAGCAACAGAAACAAAAGTCGTCGCCATGCCAGACGAGTCGCCGGAAGCCACTACCGAAACACCGCCGGTCATCAAAAAAGTGCAAAAAAATAAGGTTAAAACCCATACTCAAATTGCGGCTGTCCAGCCCGACGAATCCGAAAGCGACGAACCAATCACTTCAGGCATAATCGTCGCCGCGGCAGAAATCGACAATAAAATTGCCAAACAGCCGGCGCTCAATCCGGCACCAGCAACAACGCGCTCGG
>JAEWLD010000115.1 GCA_023393485.1 Bacteroidota bacterium | reverse complement strand
GGTTAAAAGTTTCGGAAAAGCCGCCGCCGAATTTTATGACCTTAAAAAACAGGAAGAATTGCTTGATAATATCAACGTTTTGTATGTGGCTTTGACGCGCGCCGAGGAACAGCTTTTCGTGATTTCGGCGATGAACATGACCAAACAAGGCCCGGCAGAAAATAACCTGTCGACGTTTTTCATCAAATATCTGAAAGACAAAGACCAATTCGACGAATCGGTCTTGCAATATGAATTTGGAAGCGCCCGGCGAGAGTCCGAACCCTTGCCGCCGCGCGATTCGGCATTGCCGCTTCCTGTGATTGACGACGTTTTGCCGCAGGAGTCGATCAGGATTGCCCAGCGCGAATCATTGATGTGGGGAACGCCGCAACAGCAGGCGATCGAATATGGCAACGTCGTCCATGAAATATTGTCTTATGTGGAGACTAAAGACGATATCGATAATGCAATTCTGCGCGCGATTGAAAACGGATTGATCACCGCAATGCAGCAGGATGAGATCAGGGCAACCGTGAATATGATCACCAACCACCGTGCGCTGTCTGATTTTTATTCGGGCCAAAACAGCATATTGAATGAAAAAAGCATCATTCGCACACAAAGCCCGCCGGTGAAGCCCGATCGGATCGCCATTGCAGGCAACGGTGAAGTTTATCTGCTTGATTATAAAACCGGCGCGCACAACCCAAAATACATCGCACAGCTGGACAGTTATCAGGCCGCGCTTGAAAACATGGGATTCCGCGTAACCAAAAAAGCGCTGGTTTACATCGGCGCCGAAGTAAATGTCTTAAATTTGTAATTCGATTTAACAAACAACACAATGTACGGAAAGATTAAAGATTTCCTCGCCGAGGAATTGAAAACCATTGAAGAAAACGGATTATTCAAGAAAGAACGCATCATCACATCGCCACAAGGCCCGGAAATCACGATTTCAACCGGCGAAACGGTGTTGAATTTCTGCGCCAACAATTATTTGGGATTGTCATCGCACCCAGAAGTGATTCAGGCGGCAAAGGATACAATGGATACGCACGGTTTCGGAATGTCTTCGGTTCGGTTTATTTGCGGCACCCAGGACATCCACAAACAGCTCGAGAAAAAAATCGCCGATTTTTACGGCACCGAGGACACGATTTTATACGCTGCGGCCTTTGATGCGAACGGCGGCGTTTTTGAGCCTTTGTTTGGCGAACAGGATGCGATTATTTCGGATTCGCTCAACCACGCCTCGATCATTGATGGCGTGCGTCTGTGCAAGGCAATGCGTTACCGTTATGAAAACAACAACATGGCCGACCTTGAGCAGCAACTTATTGCAGCCAATAGTGCCGGCGCGAGGTTTAAGATTATCGTGACTGACGGCGTATTTTCTATGGACGGACTCGTTGCGCCGCTCGATAGAATTTGCGACCTCGCAGACAAATACGATGCGATGGTCATGGTGGACGAATGCCACGCGGCAGGATTCATCGGCATGACCGGCAAAGGCACGCCCGAGGCAAAAGGCGTTATGGGCCGCGTTGACATCATTACAGGAACACTCGGAAAGGCGCTGGGCGGCGCAATGGGCGGCTACACGACTGCGAAAAAGGAAATCATTGAAATGCTGCGTCAGCGCTCAAGGCCTTATTTGTTTTCGAATTCGCTTGCGCCGTCAATTGTTGGCGCGTCGCTCAAGGTTTTTGAATTGCTGGAAAAAGATACCGCTTTGCGCGATAAGCTCGAATGGAACACAAACTATTTTAAGGCGGGCATGAAAAAGGCCGGGCTTGATATCATTGATGGCGATTCTGCCATTGTACCGGTAATGTTATACGATGCCAAACTGGCCCAAAAAATGTCTGAGGAATTGCTCAAAAAAGGAATATATGTCATTGGCTTTTTCTTCCCTGTAGTGCCAAAAGGAAAGGCAAGGATCAGGGTACAAATTTCGGCGGCGCATACCAAAGAACATCTTGATAAATGCATGGCGGCATTCACTGAAGTAGGCCGAAATCTCGGTGTTTTAAAAAAGCAGGAAAATTTTTAAAGTTATGTTATTTTTTAACAATTCGCTTTGCGGTTAGAATTTAACACATTACTTTTGTTTCATTAACTATTGTAACTAAAATAATAAAATCAAGTATGAAACATCTGAACAAAATTGCTATTGCGGCACTGATGATGTTGGGCTTGAGCACACAGGCTCAGGACGACAACAACAAGTGGGCAATATCATTCGGCGTGAATGCGGTGGATACGAGAGTAAGCGCTGCATCCAAGGTTAGTGACCAGCTTTCCGAGTACTTCAATGCGAAAGACCACTGGAACATCCTTCCTTCCCTTTCTTATGTAAACGTTTCAAGGTACGTAGGCTCTGGATTCACATTCGGTGTAACCGGATCGGTGAACCGGATTACCAAATTCGTTAACCCGCGTCCGGGCGACGGTATCGGAGACTACACAGTAACCAACCCAGGCGACTTAAGCTATTACGCAATCGATGGGCAATTGAAATACAGCTTGATGAACCTGATCGGTTCAAAATGGTTTGATCCTTCTGCACACATCGGCGGCGGTTACGTTTGGTTAGACGACGTAGCAAGCGGCGGCGTTGTTGGCGGTGGATTGGGCGTTACGTTTTGGTTCACTGAAAACGTAGGTCTCCAGTTGCAATCAACTTACAAGCATTCATTTGACGATAGGGCAGAAAGAGGCATGGATGGCAATTTGCCATCACACATGCAACATTTGGTAGGTCTTACCTTCAAATTTGGCGGTAAAGATACAGACGGTGACGGCATCTATGACAAAGACGATGCTTGTCCGGAAGTTGCTGGCCCGAAAGAATTCAACGGCTGTCCTGATACAGACGGCGACAAAATCATTGACAAAGACGACGCTTGTCCAGAAGAAGCAGGTTTGCCTGAATTCAATGGCTGTCCAGACCGCGACGCTGACGGCGTAGCTGATAAAGACGATGCTTGTCCGGATGAAGCTGGCTTGAAGTCACTCAACGGCTGTCCTGATACAGATGGCGACGGTGTTACCGACAAATCAGATAAGTGTCCTACAGTAAAAGGTCCTGCTGAAAACGGTGGTTGTCCTTGGCCAGATACAGACGGCGACGGCGTTCTTGACAAAGACGACAGGTGTCCTGAAGTAAAAGGTACAGTGGCAAACAACGGCTGTCCTGAAATGTCAGAAGAGCAAGTGAAACAATTGAACGCTTACGCTAAAACAATCTTGTTCAACAGCGGTAAAGCAACATTCAAGAAAGAAACTTTCCCTGTATTGCAAGCTATCGCTTCAATCCTGAAAGAATTCCCTAATTCACGCTTCATGATCGAAGGCCACACTGATAGTGACGGTGCAACTGCAATGAACCAGACTTTGTCTGAGAACAGGGCTACTGCGGTTAAAAATTACCTGATCGAAAACGGCATTGATGCCAGCAGATTGCAATCTGCAGGTTATGGTGAGACAAAACCTATCGACACTAACAAGACGGCTAAAGGCAAAGCCAACAACAGAAGGGTAGAAGTAAAACTCATCAAAGAGTAAATCTTTCTGAAATAATAAAAAAAGACGCCTCGGTTTTCCGGGGCGTTTTTTATTTTTATGGCATGGCGACATTTTTACAGAAACTTGCAAAAACCTTACTCGATAATTATGGTGCCGACGTCTCGTCGCTTGTAGTGGTTTTGCCCAACAAGCGCGCCCGGGTTTTTTTGATGGAAGCGCTGCGGGAATACACCAGTTCCAATATTTTTGCGCCCGAAATCATCAGCATAGAAGAGTTTGTGCAGGATGTATCGGGAATCCGGTCGGTTGACAACATTGAATTACTA
>JAEWLD010000089.1 GCA_023393485.1 Bacteroidota bacterium | reverse complement strand
AACATGTTTCCTTGGTTGTCAATCGCGATCGCCCCGGCAAATCCGTCAAAAGGTTCGAGTTCACCAAAAGTCTTGGTGAAAGCTTTTTCAAGATCAAAACCATCGGTGACGCGTGTCACGATTTTGGCAGCCGTCGCATTGCTGACAATGTCTTCGCCAACACCGGTCAAACTTACCGCGCAAACCGAGTTCGCATAATTGCCCGCCACGGTAGCCGAATCCGAAATCCGGCCCGGAATCTCGAATCCTTTGCCGCCGGTCGACGTTGCCGCGGCAAGCCTGCCGTTTTTGTCGATTGCTACGCAGCCGACGGTCCCGCTTCCGTTTGATTTCATCCTGGCTTCATATTCTGAGCGGCGCTGCGGGATTTCAGTCGAAAAAACTTCGAAACCGTTTTTTCGCGCGAAAGCCGTGGCGCCTTCACCGCCGAGCACACGGTCGTCATACGGCATCAGTTTTTGCGCGACCAGAATAGGGTTTTTGACGTCTTCGATATTGATCACGCCACTGAATTTTTGTGTTTGTCCGTCCATCAATGAGGCGCTCATCCTGATTTTGCCATCGCTTTGGATCTGCGAGCCGACGCCCGCGTTGAACAGTTCATCGTCTTCGAGCAACGTCACCGCATAGACGACTGTTTCCAGCGCAGAATGTGTTTTCAGATACTCGTGTGACGCCTTTGCAATGCGCAACAGTGCGTGCTGTTTGGCGACTTTGGTTTCATTGCTTTGCGATGATTCGGAGAAAAATCCGCCGTGGACCATGACTTTCATTAGACGGTTTTTTCTGAATCGATGTCTTCTTTGGTAAACGCAAGGTCGTCGGCGTATTGTGATGATTTGATCGTCATTTTAAAAGTCTTGAGATCAAAAGTGTCGTGAATGCTCATCACATGGGTGACCAAATGATTGATCGAAATCGGCTGGCCGAGCTCAATTTGCGTCAGGTTGGTGTCTTTGATTTCCCGACCGTCGACCAAAATCACAAGCCCGGAGCCAATCGCTTCCATTTCTGTATTGTCCTTGATCAAAAGACCGGTGTCTTCGCCGAGTCCGATGCCCAATGTCCTGGGATTTCCGACCACAGCCTGGAACAAACGGCCAATCCGGCCGCGCTGGACGAAATGCGTGTCAATGACCACGCCGTCAATCAAGCCAAGCCCGCTGGTAATCTTGACTTCACCTTTCAACAGCGCTTCGGACGAACTGCCCTGATAAATCATGTTGTTCGATGCCGCGGCAGCACCGGCTGATGTTCCTGCGTAAATAAACTCTTCATTGTGATATTTGTCGAGCAATATGTCGTGGAATGCGGTTCCGCCGAGAATCGAGGTCAGCCTGAGCTGGTCGCCGCCTGTAAAAATTACGGCATCGGCAGCGCGCAGACGGTCGAGGATTTCGGGCTGCGACGCCATTTCGCGTTTGTCGATATTCATGACATCGACATTCTTTGCGCCCAGATAAGTGAGCGCCTTGACGTATTCGGGCCCGATTTCTTTTGGGATTTTTGAAGCCGTGGTGATGACTTCAATCCTTGCGCTTTCGTTGTGCTTGGCCTCTGTCAGGATTCTTTTGAGAATGCCTGTTTCGAAAAAATTGAGGTTGTTGGCGACGTTTTTGTCAAGATCGGTTTCGGTAAAACTTCCTTTGTCGACCGCGCCACCGATAATGATTAACTTTCCCTTAATGTTCATCTGCCAAAAATAGCGAAAAAGATAAAAAATTCAACTGGATATGCTGTTTTTTCGACGAATTGACCTATTGTGAATATGTTTCTCTCCTAATCCGTTTTGAAATTTTGTTTAGTTGCGTAAAAAATATATTTTAGTGAATTGTACGCATTCGTTTAACGGATTCGATACAGAGTTTTAGACTATTTTTAAAAAATGTTTTGAAATTTAAAATAGCGCTATACAAAACATTAAATCACAATACTTTACCAAATAAACCATCCGCGTTTTATGAAAATAATGAAGATTCAGGTGCTCAAAGGCCCAAATATTTGGAGCATCCAACGGAAAAAATTGATCCAAATGCGTCTCGACCTCGAAGACATGGAGCAGAAACCGACCGATAAAATTGAAGGCTTTCGCGAGCGCATCGAGCAATTGATCCCATCGCTTATTGAACATCGCTGTTCCGAAGGTGTGCGCGGCGGATTTTTCCAACGGATCGAACGCGGCACATGGATGGGCCATGTCATTGAACATATCGCACTTGAAATCCAGACTTTGGCCGGCATGGATACCGGATTTGGCCGGACGCGCGAAACCAAGACGCCCGGAGTCTACAATGTTGTTTTTAGTTATACCGAGGAAAATGTAGGCGTATTCGCCGCCGAAGCCGCCGTCAGGATTGCCGAAGCACTAATTGCCGGCAGTGATTACGACCTCGAAGCCGACATTCAGGAAATGCGCGAAATCCGCGAGCGCGTAAGGCTCGGCCCAAGTACGGGAAGCATTGTCGAGGAAGCCGTGGCGCGCGATATTCCGTGGATTCGATTGGGCAGCAATTCGCTGGTCCAACTCGGCTACGGCATCAATCAGGTCCGTTTTCAGGCGACAATCACCAATAAGACGAGCCACATCGCCGTCGATATTGCCTGCAACAAGGAAGAAACCAAACGCATGCTTGAAATGGCATCGATTCCCGTGGCGAGCGGCAGCATTTGCGTCGACGAAGAAGATCTGGCAGACACGATTAAAAAAATCGGCTATCCGATCGTGCTCAAACCCCTCGACGGCAACCACGGCAAAGGCGCATCGATCAACGTCACCAATTGGGAAGATGCGGTTGAAGGATTGGCACACGCCAAGAATTACAGCCGGCGCGTAATCGTCGAAAAGTTCATCACCGGATTCGATTTCCGCGTTTTGATCATCAACAACAAGCTCGTCGCGGCAGCCAAACGCGTTCCGGCGCACGTAGTCGGCAATGGCAAAGACACGATCCAGGAATTGATCGATGTGACCAACCAGGATCCGAGGCGCGGCTACGGCCATGAAAACGTCCTTACCGAAATCACAGTTGACCGCGATACGATGGATTTGCTCGAAAAACAGAATTATACGCTCGAAACCGTTCCTAAAGCCGGTGAAACCGTTTATTTGAAATCAACGGCAAATTTATCTACAGGCGGCACATCGGTTGACGTGACAGACATGATGCACCCCGA
>JAEWLD010000286.1 GCA_023393485.1 Bacteroidota bacterium | reverse complement strand
GCTCTTCAACTGCGGGCGGATTTGGGTTTGGCGCTTCCGCTGCGGCCCGGGCAGGAGCAGGAATTGCCTGTGGCACAGCAACGGCAATCGGGATATAAATTTCGGTTACCCATTTTGACGGGCCTTTTCCGCTGTCTTTTCCAATGCTGTACAATTCCATATAATCGGCATCGGTTTCGGTAATTTTATTTGCGTCAATGTACGCGAAGGTTTTATCCCAGGCTTCCTTTAAATGCGAATAATCGCCGGTCAAGGTGGTTTTGACGGCGCGGAACGACGCAAATTTTCCCGCACTTACATCGCTGCCAGGCATTACAAAAACTTCATCGCGCACCGGAATGCAGACTGCAAATTTTGTCAAACCCTTCGATTCGTCATAATAGTCGTAAAGCACAAAGGGCTTGCCGGCGGCCGGAATGTCATTTTTCTTGAAGAAACGCTGCATTTTAGACATCATGATCGAAATGTTCAGTGGCAGATTGTCAATCGTGCTCGTAATGGACTGGTACAAATAATACCGTCCAGGTTTCTCGGCAATGCCTTCGACATTGATTTTATAGGTATTGATTTCATGGTCAAGCGTTTTATCAAGTTTTGCGAGGCTGTTTTCATACATCGCTTCCATGATCCGGTTCGTGCCGCCTTTGAGTGTGGCGCGCACCTTCGGCATGAATCCCATTTTGCCCTTGACCTTCAGCGTCACTTTGGTCTTTGCGCCCGATTCCTCAAAACGCCAGGTCAGATTCGCCGGCATTCCGTTCCAATCCATTTGTTGGACGATGCTATCGTTTTCATGAGTGGCGACTGTTTTGACCGATCCGTCATTGTCATTGCCTTCCCATGAAAATGAACCGCCTTTGCCGGCAGTCACAGCGGCATATTCGGCTTTCATTTCTTCGTCGAAAGAAGCCCATTGCGGCCAGTTTCGAAAATCATTGACATAGTTGTAAGTAACTTTGCGCGGCGTATTGATTACTTTGGTAACGACGATTTCGTAATCGCCTTTCTGAGTGGCGATAAAGACGGCAACACCAATAGCAAGCAACAGTACCAGCAGGAAGATGTATTTGAGGATTCGCATCAATGTCAATTTGGTCGTGTAAAGTTAAAGAATAATCTTATACGGCGACGTGAATTCACGCCCGGGCGTAACAAATCGGCGCTGGCGATGACTATAATCATGTCGGCCATACCAAAAGACTGTTTAAACTATTTTTTTTCAGTAAATTTGGAATCCGTCCGAAGAAATAAGACTAAACCAACTTAAATTTTAAATCTTGAAAATGAAATTAAGAACCGCCGCAGGGCTTTTCATCGCCGCTGCCGTATTGGCTTCGTGCAAAAAAGAGGAAACCGAAAAAAAAGAAACCGCCAAAACTTCAGACACTCCGTTTGAGTACGTGGCCGAGCAGTTTGCAGACATAAAGGTTCTGCGCTATCAAATCCCGGGTTGGGAAAACCTTACACTCAAAGAAAAAGAACTGGTCTATTATCTGACGCAGGCCGGAACCGCCGGGCGCGATATTTACTGGGACCAGAACTACAAGTATAACCTGCGTATCCGCAAGGCGCTTGAAAATATCTATGTCAACTACAAAGGCGACAAAAACACCGAAGACTGGAAAAATTTCGAAATCTACCTCAAGCGCGTGTGGTTTTCAAACGGCATCCATCATCATTACTCCCAAGACAAATTCAAGCCGGCATTTTCAAAAGAATATTTCAATCAGTTGATGAGCGAAACAAGTACGACATTGGCTCCCCAAATTGTCGAAGTCCTGTTTAACGATGCCGACTCCAAAAAAGTCAACCTCGACGAAAGCAAAGGCCTCAACGCCGGTTCTGCCGTCAATTTCTACGATAAAAGCATTTCCGACGCAGACATCCAGGCGTTCTACAAGGCAAAGAAAAGCCCGAATCCGGACCAGCCGTATTCATTCGGGCTCAATTCAAAACTCATTCGCGGCGCCGATGGCAAGCTCGTCGAAAAAGTCTGGAAAAGCGGCGGTATGTATGGCCCGGCAATCGACAAAATCATTTACTGGCTTGAGAAAGCGAAAGGCGTCGCCGAAAACCAAAAACAGGCGGACGCACTCGCACTTTTGATCCAATACTACAAAACCGGCGACCTTAAAACCTGGGATGATTACAATATTGCGTGGCTCAACGCGACCGAAGGCAACATCGACTACATCCAGGGATTTGTTGAAGTCTACAACGACCCATTCGGAATGCGCGGTTCGTATGAAGGCGTTGTGCAGATCAAGGATTTCGATATGTCGGCCAAAATGGAAAAAATCTCTTCCAACGCACAGTGGTTTGAAGACAATTCGCCGCTGATGCCTGAGCACAAAAAGAAAAAAGTAACCGGTGTTTCGTATAAGACCGTGATTGTAGCAGGTGAATCCGGCGATTCCTCACCGAGCACGCCAATCGGTGTCAACTTGCCGAACGCTGACTGGATCCGCGCGACGCACGGTTCAAAATCCGTTTCTCTGGGCAATATCGTCGATTCGTATAACAATGCTGGCGGCAAAGACCGTCTGAAGGAATTCGCCAACGATGAGGAAGAAATCGCACTCGAAGAGCAATATGGCGAGTTTGCCGATAAATTGCATACGGCGCTGCATGAAGTCGTCGGGCATGCGTCAGGGCAAATCAACAAAGGTGTCGGAACGCCGGCCGAAACACTTAAAAGTTACGCGTCGACGATGGAAGAAGGCCGCGCCGATCTCGTCGGATTATACTATCTCTACAACCCGAAATTGCAGGAATTAGGCCTTACCGATGACTGGAAAAAAACCGGAATGGCTGCTTATGACGGTTACATCCGCAATGGCCTGATGACCCAGCTTATCCGTCTTGAACCCGGCAAAGACATCGAAGAAGCACATATGCGCAACCGCCAGTGGGTGAGTGCCTGGGTTTTTGAAAAAGGCAAAAAAGACAATGTGATCGAAAAAATTACGCGCAATGGCAAAACCTATTTCAATATCACAAATTACGAAAAACTCCACGAGTTGTTCGGTCAATTGCTCCGCGAAACCCAGCGCATCAAATCAGAAGGCGATTATAAAG
>JAEWLD010000259.1 GCA_023393485.1 Bacteroidota bacterium | reverse complement strand
CCTCTTCATAAGGCAACGAAGTAAAGGTCAAATTGTTTTTATAATCGGCCAACGATTTGTATTTTTTGGCTTTTTCTTCAAGGGCTTTCTGCTCCGCCTGGAATTTGTCGAGTTTTAGGTTATAGCTGGTTTCTTCGCTGCGGTCGTTGAGCCATTTCGCATTCTCATCGATGAGCTTGAATTCGGGATTGGCGGCAATCCTGCGCTTGCTGTTTGCGATTGCCTGATCAAAATTGCCCGAGCCTTTCCAGGTAGTGTAATCTGCCGGATCGATCTTGTCCCACTGCATTGCGTTGTCGATGTCACGTTCGCCCATTTTTACATAAGCATAACGGTCAGGCATCACAACGTCGCTGCTCACGCCTTCCAACTGGGTAGAACCGCCATTGATACGGTAGAATTTCTGCGTAGTTGTTTTAAGTGCGCCCAAATCGCCCATGTCGTTATTGCGAACGAATTGGTTCAAATCAATGACATTCTGCACGGTTCCTTTGCCGTAAGTCTGCTTGCTGCCGATGATGATTCCCCGGTGGTAATCCTGGATCGCAGCGGCCAAAATCTCAGATGCAGACGCAGAAAAACTGTTGACCATCACCACAAGCGGGCCATCCCATTGGATTCTTTTGTCTTTGTCATAAAGCACTTCTTTGCGTTTGCCCGCCGACTTGATTTGTACGATCGGGCCTTCTTCAATAAATAATCCGGCAATGTCAACGACGGTTTTCAATGAACCGCCGCCGTTGTCGCGAACGTCCACGATAATGCCTTGAACGCCCTGTTTTTTCAATCTTTCAACTTCAACAGCGATGTCTTTTCCGGCATCGCGGCTTGAGTTGTCTTCAAAATCGATATAGAATTTCGGCAGGTATATGATGCCGTATTTCATTCCATTCTTTTCGACGACACTTGATTTTGCGTAGGTTTCTTCTATTTCCACCTCGTCGCGGATAATTGAAATGACCTTCATCGTGCCGTCATTCTTTTTGACTGACAAACGGACTTCGGTCCCTTTCGGGCCTTTGATTTTTTTGACCACGTCGTCAAGGCGCATCCCAACCACATCAACCGGCTCGGCATTGCCTTGTGCGACTTTCAAGATGATATCGCCGGGCTCAAGCTCTTTCTGGCGCCAGGCCGGACCGCCTGAAATGAGCTCGGTGATTTCGGTAAAGTCATTTTTCTTTTGCAGACGCGCGCCGATGCCTTCAAGTTTGCCGCTCATTGAAATGTCGAAACGGTCTTTTTCTTCGGGCGCGAAATACGATGTATGCGGGTCAAACCTCGAAGCGATCGCATTGACGAAAACAGAAAACCAGTCCTCGCGGTTCAAATCGTCGATGAAACTGAAATATTCATTCAACGATTTCAAAGAACTTTCGCGGGTTTCTTTCTCGAGTTCGGCGTAAGATTTCTTTTCGATCTTCACGTTCTCGGACTTGTCTTTTTGAAGCGGATCTTCTTTGACTTTTCCAGTTACTTTGTCAACGATTTCATTCGACTTGACATCTGAGGTCTTGCCTTTTTCCTGCAATTCAAGCTTATCCGTCAGCGATGACAAAGTGGAAAGCTTGATTTGTTTGCGCCATCTTTCCTTAAGGTCAGAGGTGTTTTTAGCATACGGCTGCTTGTCATAATCGGTATTGGTCTGCTCGTCAACACTGTAGTCAATCGGGTTGGCCAACACGTCTTTATAATAGTTTTTGCTTTCTTTGATGCGCTGCATCAGCCTGTTGTAGGTCAGGTCAAAAAACGTAAGGTCTTTGTTCTTGATCATATCGTCAATCTGCAATTCATATCGCGCGAATTCGTCGATGTCAGACTGCAGGAAAAAACGTTTCGACGGATCGAGCGCCTGGATGTAATCTTTGTAAATGCCTTTCGACAGATTGTCATCGATAACCGCCGGATCGTAATGTCCGCGCTCAATGACGAACGTCAGAAGTTCCAGTAAGACTTTGTCTTTTTCGGGATCGGAAGTTGATTTTTTAGGGATAAAGCTCCAAAAAGCAATCGACAGACCGATTACGAGCAACAAAATCTTATAATTCCTTTTCATAAATGCCATAAGAGTATTCATCTTTAAAATTCACTTTAACAGCGGCGCGTGTCCGCAAGGTACAAAAATCAGGACGGCGTAATTAAAATCCTTACTTTTGTTTTTCCAAATGTAGAAATTAAATCCTATGTTGGCTGTTAAATTTTACCCAACGATTTCGGCTGTATTTGCCTGATTTTTCTGCGTTTGTCGCACGATTCAAAAAATTGTTACGAGCCTTTTTTCATGACAGACAGACCGCTGATTTTAGTGACCAATGACGACGGAATCACCGCACCCGGAATCCGTACGCTTATCGGGGTAATGGCCGAACTCGGCAACGTAGTCGTCGTTGCGCCCGACAAGCCGCAAAGCGCGATGGGCCACGCCATTACGATCAACAATACGTTATACCTTAATAAAATATCGGCCGAACAAGCCGAAATTACCGAATACAGCTGCTCGGGCACGCCGGTTGATTGCGTCAAGATGGCGGTATCGGAAATCCTGCACCGCAAGCCTGATTTGTGTGTTTCGGGCATCAATCACGGTTCGAATTCTTCTATCAACATCATTTATTCGGGAACAATGAGCGCCGCGGTCGAAGCCGGAATCGAAGGCATTCCCGCCATCGGTTTTTCGCTCGCCGACTTTGACTGGAACGCCGATTTCGGGCCGACAAAAAAATACGTTAAACAGATTGCTTCCGAAGTGTTAAAAAATGGCCTGCCCGACGGCGTGCTGCTCAATGTCAACTTCCCAAAGCTAAAGGAAGACGAAATCAAAGGCATCAAGATCTGCCGTCAGGCCAAGGCAAGCTGGATTGAAACTTTTGACAAACGCAAATCGCCATCGGGACGCGAATATTATTGGCTCGCCGGCGAATTCGTCAATCAGGACAAAGGCGACGACACTGATGAATGGGCGCTTAAAAATGGATATATCTCGCTCGTGCCGGTCCAATTTGACCTTACCGCTTACCATGCGATGCAACAATTGAACAACTGGAAACTATGAACCGGAAAATAGATTTATTGTACGGCGCATTGGTCGCGATAGCCACAACTGCGTTTGGCGCCTGGCTGGTTGTTGTCCTTTTCACCGATTGGAGTTTCAGCAACGGCATAAGGC
>JAEWLD010000292.1 GCA_023393485.1 Bacteroidota bacterium | reverse complement strand
TATTTGATTACTTCGCTCATTTCGGTTACGTAATGAAATGTAAGCCCTGTGAGATAATCGTCATTGATTTCGTCGATATCGCGCTGGTTTTCCTTTGAAAGAACAATTTCTTTGATATTCGCGCGCTTGGCCGCGAGGATCTTTTCCTTGATGCCGCCAACAGGCAGCACTTTGCCACGCAAGGTGATTTCGCCGGTCATCGCCAATTGCTTCTTGACTTTGCGTTGGGTAAGCAATGAAACCAGCGAAGTCAGCATTGCGATTCCGGCGCTCGGCCCATCTTTTGGCGTTGCGCCTTCGGGAATGTGGATATGGATATTATACTTCGGTAAAATCTCCGGGTTGACGCCGAGAAGTTCCGAATTCGCCTTGATGTACTCGAGTGCAATTGTTGCCGATTCTTTCATCACCGTACCTAAATTACCGGTTAATGTCATCGAACCTTTACCTTTGGAAATCAACGATTCGATAAACAGGATATCGCCACCAACCGTTGTCCAGGCCAAACCGGTCACCACGCCCGCAACGTCATTGTTCTCATATTTGTCGCGCTCCATTTTTGGCGTGCCGAGTGCGTTGACGACGTCTTCTTCTGTCAATTTTACATTGTAAGGTTCACCCATAGCGATTGATTTGGCGGCGCTGCGGATCACTTGGGCAATTTTGGCTTCAAGGCCGCGTACGCCCGATTCGCGGGTATAGCCTTCGACAATCTTTTCGAGAATTTTTTTCGACGCCTGCAGGTCTTTGGCCGTCATCCCGTGTTCCCTTAACTGCTTGGGAAACAAATGTTGGCGCGCAATTTCGATTTTTTCCTCGATCGTATAGCCCGACATCTTGATTACTTCCATTCTGTCCCGCAATGCCGGCTGGATGCTCGACATATTGTTGGACGTGGCAATGAACATGACTTTTGATAAATCGAAGCCCATTTCCACAAAATTGTCGTAAAAATCCTTGTTTTGCTCCGGATCGAGCACTTCCAGAAGCGCCGACGACGGATCGCCCTGGTTGCTCACGGACAACTTGTCAATTTCATCGAGCACGAAAACAGGATTTGCGGTTCCGGCTTTTTTGAGGCTTTGGATGATACGGCCAGGCATTGCACCGATATAGGTTTTACGGTGCCCGCGGATTTCGGCCTCATCGCGCAAACCGCCGAGCGAGATACGCACATATTCACGGCCGAGCGCCTCGGCTATCGACTTTCCAATCGAAGTCTTACCAACGCCCGGAGGTCCGGTCAAACAAATAATCGGCGATTTCATGTCATTGCGAAGCTTTAATACGGCGAGATGTTCGATGATTCGCTTCTTGACATCATCAAGCCCGAAATGGTCGCGATCGAGAATTTTTTGCGCGCGCTTCAAATCAAAATTGTCTTTTGAATATTCGCCGAATGGCAATTCGAGCAAGAGTTCAAGATAATTTCGCTGGATGCCGAAATCGGGCGCCTGCGGGTTCATCCGCTGCATTTTAGACAATTCCTTGTCAAATTGTTTAGCTGTTTTTTCATCCCATTTCTTGGCTTTCGCCTTGAGCCGCATGTCGTCAATTTCCTGATCGTGCGTCGCCCCGCCCAATTCTTCCTGAATCGTTTTCATCTGTTGATGCAGGAAATATTCGCGCTGTTGCTGGTCAAGATCGAACCTGACTTTTGACTGGATGTCGTTTTTGAGTTCTAGCTTTTGCAACTCGATGTTCATGAAACGCAAGGTTTCAAGCGCGCGTTCCTTAAGCGCATTGGTAGCGAGCAATTCCTGTTTTTCCTTTACCGAAAGATTCATGTTCGATGAAACGAAATTGATCAAGAACGACTGGCTTTCGATATTGCGGATCGCGAAAGTCGCCTCGGTCGGGATGTTCGGGCTTTCCTTGATGATCTGTATCGCAAGTTCCTTGATTGAATCCAGGATTGCCAGGAATTCCGAATCGTGTTTGCTCGGCCGTTTCTCCTCGACTTCTTTGACCATTGCCATCAAATACGGCTTTTCTGAAGTCACGGCGTCAATCTCAAATCGCATTTTGCCTTGCAGGATGACCGTGATGTTGCCATCTGGCATTTTGAGTACGCGCAGGATTTTGGCAACCGTGCCTATTCTATGGATGTCGTTTTTGGTCGGATCTTCGTCTTCTTCGTTTTTTTGTGCGACAACGCCGATGGTTTTCCCCGCTGCGTGTGCATCGTTGATGAGCTTTATCGATTTATCGCGTCCGGCCGAAATCGGAATCACGACGCCTGGGAACAAAACGGTATTTCTCAGTGGTAAGATGGCTAATGACGAAGGCAGTTCTTCACTGTACATTTCGGCTTCGTCCTCCGGTGTCATCAATGGGATCAATTCTGCATCTGAATCGTATTCCTGGAGTGACAGGTTGTCAAATGTAAAAATATTATAAGCTGACATATATTAGAAAGGTGTCAAATTGACATTAGAAATGATTGGGTAACATACAAAGGTAGCACAACTATTTAAGAATAAAATCGTAAAATCGATGTACGACACATATTTCGGTACAAAAATGAAATCGCCTAATATTATGCCATAAAAAAATCCGCCGGAGCGGATTCTTATATTGTTGGATTTTGTTTCTAGTCATATTCGACATCAAAACTGCCTTCGGTAAAATTGTAGGTCGTTGATCCAATCACCACAGGGGCCGAGAACGTGCCTTTGATCCGCGACGCCGTTTTCTCGGTGATCGTCACCGTGCCCGTTACAGCCGAGCCGCCAAAGTCATCGTTCATTGGCGTGTAATGAACTTGTACGTCGTTTGATGAATTGATCAGATAACTGCCGACAACCAGCGTACTGCGCATCTGGATCGTAATTGAAT
>JAEWLD010000141.1 GCA_023393485.1 Bacteroidota bacterium | reverse complement strand
CGATAGATCCGAGCAAGGATGTCGACGGTTTCCATCCCGAAAATTTCGGCAAGATGGCGCTTGACATGTCGACGTTTATCCCGGCGACGCCATTTGGCATTCTTGAATTACTCGAGCGATATAACGTAGAAACCAAGGGCAAACATACGGTTGTCATCGGCCGCAGCCATATCGTTGGCCGTCCGATGAGTATTTTGATGGGACGAAAAGGCTTTCCCGGAAATTCAACCGTAACTTTGACGCATAGCTACACCAAGAACATCGCACAAATAACGACGCAGGCCGACATCATCATAACAGCGCTTGGCGTTCCGAACTACCTTAAAGCGGAAATGATCAAGGACGATGCTGTGGTGATCGATGTTGGGATTACCCGCGTCGAAGACAAGGATTCAGAAAAGGGCTATAAGATTACCGGTGACGTTGATTTCGAAAATGTCAGCAAAAAAGCGTCATTCATAACTCCGGTTCCTGGCGGCGTCGGCCCGATGACCATTGCGATGCTGCTTAAGAATACTTTGTTGGCGAGAGAGCAGAAACGGGATAAAAAGTAGTTTGGTGTAGACCCCAAAGGTTTTCAAAACCTTTGGGGTCTGTAAAAAAACATATTTAATTTCAAAAATATTTACGGTAAAACCGTAATTAAATATAAAGCCCACAACGAACTGGCGTCATTGCCCATTTTTCCTAAACCGCGGATCGTCTTTTTTGATAAATTCTATTTTTCGCGTCGGCGGTTTGGCTTTGGCCTCATTCGGTTTTTTTGGCGCGCTGCGGCGGTTATCATTCATATTTTCCGGCTTCCGATCAAATGACTTTGCCTCACCGGTATCGCGGTTAGCACCGGTCTTTGGCAAGCTGGCTTCTTCGGTTTTACTTGAAGGCTCAATCAATTTGTTCAGCGATTGAATTTCGTCAACGGTCAATTCGCGGTATTTCCCAAGTGGAACATCAAGCGAAATATTGATGATCCGAATCCGTTTCAGCGCAGTGACTTCATAGCCCAAATATTCGCACATCCGCCGAATTTGCCGGTTCAGTCCCTGCGTCAGGATAATTTTGAAAACATATTTGCTGATTTGCTCAACGTGGCATTTTCGTGTGACGGTATCAAGAATCGGCACGCCGTTGCCCATTTTCTGGATAAACCGCCCGGTAATGGGTTTGTTGACAGTGACCGTGTACTCCTTTTCGTGATTGTTTCGCGCACGCAGGATTTTGTTGACAATATCGCCGTCGTTGGTCAGGAATATAAGGCCTTCACTGGCTTTGTCCAACCGACCGATCGGGAAAATCCGCTTCGGGTAATTGATGTAATCGATGATGTTGCCTTCCACGTCGGTATTGGTCGTGCACTCGATTCCGACCGGTTTGTTGAACGCGAGGTAAACCAACCGGTCATTTGTATTGCCGACAATTTTTCCATCAATCCGGACCTGGTCGCCTTCATTGACTTTCATTCCCATTTCGGCGGGTTTTCCGTTGACAGTGACACGATTTTCGTCGATTAACGCATCGGCTTCGCGGCGCGAGCAAAATCCTGTTTCACCAATAAATTTGTTGAGTCGTTTGCCTTGTTCCATGCTGCAAAGGTAGTGATAAGCCTGCCAATTGGATTATCGGTCGGCATCGAACAAAAAATCACACACTTTTTTGTAAAGTGCTTCGTCGTGCAAACTGTGGCCAAGTCCTTTCGTTTCAAAAAAGACGGCATTTTTCCACGAGCCGGCGATTTTTTTTGCTTCCTCGATAGACACGACTTCATCCGAAATGTCGTGAGCGATAATGCCGCGCGTCTTGACCGAAGAGCTGAAAATCTTCGCTGAAAAATCTTCGATCTTAAACCTAAAGCGATCTATGAAGTATTGTTCCATCAATGTGGAAATCCTGGTATTGAGGCTCAGCAGCGAAACATAATTCCTGAAAATAACTTTCAAATCCGACGGTGCGCCGAGCGAAACAATTTTCCTGATGGCCGGATTCTGGTATTTTGACTGGTAATAAATGCAAGATGCAGCGCCAACCGAATGTCCAACCAAGAACTGCGGGTTGAATTTCTTGGCCGCGGCGTCAATGACTTCGGCATACATCATAAGGTTCAGTTCCCTGCCGGGTGAAAGGCCATGCGCCGGCGCGTCGATCGCCACGATCGTGCTGCCGGTTTGTTGCAGGAAAGGCAGGAAATTTTCCCACCGCGAGGCGTTGCTTTCCCAGCCGTGAACCAGCAAAATGACGTTGTCATTGCCAGGCCAGAAATAGGTTTGGAATTGGTGTTCGCCGCGCGTCAGGGTTTCGTAGAAATTGTTTTTAAGTACGGGTGGCAGGTTTTCTTTTGCCAGGCGGCCGGTGCGCGGTTCGCTGAAAAAACGGTAGGCGAGAACCGAGGCCTTTTCGGGCTTGACATAACTCAACAGATTCAGGAATAAACCGATGGATTTCGCGACGAGGTAATTTTTCAGCTTTTCCATAACCGGTTGTTTTGGTGACGCCGGGCGGCGTGGTTGCGGGCGAAAGTTTACTCTAAGGTAAAAAAAAATCCCGAGACGTGCTCGGGATGTATGTTAAATGCTTGCAAAAAGCGCTTCCATTTTTTGCCTTTCCTCATCGGCCAGCGAGCTGTCAACGAGAATACGTCCTGAATGCTCGTCGGTGATGATTTTCTTCCGGGCGGCAATTTCAACTTGTGTTTGCGGCGGAATCGTAAAGAATGAACCGGCCGATGCGCCGCGCTCGATAGACACGACCGCCAATCCGTTTCGGACACTGTTGCGGATTCGGTCGTAAGCCATCAAAAGCCTGTCCTCGATCATGCTGCGGTATTCGGCGGATTTTTCGCTAAGGAAAGCTTCTTCTTTTGCTGTCTCGGCCATAATCGCATCAAGCTCGGATTTTTTGTGCTTGAGGTGCGACGTCTTGGTTTCGAGTTTCTCTTTTGAACTCGCAATGACTTCTTTCTTGTGCTCGATTGAAGCCTTCATTTCCTTGATTTGCTTTTCGGCCAATTGGATTTCGAGTTCCTGGAATTCGATTTCTTTGGTCAAGGAAT
>JAEWLD010000139.1 GCA_023393485.1 Bacteroidota bacterium | reverse complement strand
TAAACAGCAAATGAACGGATTGCCGCACTGTGATTACTCAATCCCATTGTTGCGCCGCTGGTCACGCTCACCTGATCAAAACGCAACGTTCCGCCCGGAGCTGCGTAAGTATTGGTTGAACGGCTTGGAAGATAATCGCCGGCCGTTGGATCAAATGCACTTACGACGCGGAAACCTACATTAGGATTATTATCCAAAGCGCTGACCGACGATAGATTCACCGTGCGGTTGTTGTACCAGGTATCACCGGTACCGGTTGCGGCCGGGGTGAAAGTAAATGTCTGTGCATCTACCCATACCGGAGAAGCGGCGGCGGTATTGGACGTATACTGTACGACAACTGTATTGGCCGCACCGTTACTATGACGTTGTTCAAACGAGAAGGTGATGCCTGTCTGGCCTACTGTGCTGACGTTGAATTGCGCACCTGCAGTTTTGTTGCCTGTTCCCGGTGCCGGATAACCTGTCGTGTTCCAGCCGAAGTTTGGCGGCGACGAAGTTTCAGTTTCAGTCGTACCTGCGCTGGTATTGCCATTGGCGAAGGTAGCGGTCGTACCGCCTACGAGCAGTGCAGTGCCTGCGCCTTGTGATACGGTTGGCGAATCGGGGCCGCCCGGAACAGCGTCTGCCGCGGTTCCGTTAAAGTTCCATTTCGCGATTGTAGCCTGACCGTAAGATGTCATGGTAAAGACTAAGGCAATCGCCAATGAACCTAATAAGTTGTACTTTTTCTTCATTTTAGTGAGGTTAGAATTTCTGCTAAATTATCGATTTTAATGGAAACATCCCAAATCCGCTCGACGAACGGGTACAATTTAACGATAGATTAATACCGCTTCGCAGTTGGTCGGTGTTTTTTGCACAAACGACTTTTTGCTTCGGGAACGTTTATCGATTTTGGCGCACACAAACACCGAACCAAAAATTTAGCTGACCCTGCCCAAAAATAAATTGTAAATTCAAATCGTATTAAAGCCCAAATATTTATTTTTGCACGCGACTCCGAATTGGAGTAAAACAGAAAGAATCATGGTAAAAGATTTATTTGAAAGAATACAAACGAACAAAGGTCCGCTCGGCAAATGGGCGTCGCAGGCCGAAGGCTATTACGTATTCCCGAAGCTCGAGGGCGAACTCGGGCCTCGCATGCAATTCCACGGTCGCGAAATCCTGAACTGGAGCATCAACGACTATCTCGGACTGGCCAATCACCCGGAAGTCCGTAAGGTAGACGTCGAAGCTGCCGAACAATATGGCGCCGCTTATCCGATGGGCGCGCGCATGATGAGCGGCCAGACTACATTACACGAAACACTCGAAAAAGAACTCGCCGAATTCGTGATGAAAGAATCGGCTTACCTGCTCAACTTCGGTTATCAAGGCATGGTATCGATCATCGATGCGCTGGTCACCAAGAATGACATCATCGTTTACGACGTCGATTCGCACGCATGTATCATCGACGGCGTCCGCCTGCATATGGGCAAGCGCTTCACTTACAAGCACAACGATATTGAAAGCATGGAGAAAAACCTGCAGCGCGCTACCAAAATGGCGCAGGAAACCGGCGGCGGAATCCTGTTCATCACCGAAGGCGTTTTCGGGATGCGCGGCCAGCAAGGCAAGCTCCGGGAAATCGTCGAATTGAAAAAGAAATATAACTTCCGTCTGCTGGTTGACGATGCGCACGGTTTCGGTACGCTTGGTAAAACCGGCGCCGGAGCAGGCGAGGAGCAAGGCGTGCAAGACGGCATCGATGTCTATTTTTCGACATTTGCAAAATCGATGGCCAACATTGGCGCGTTTGTCGCCGCAGATAAAGACATCATCGATTATCTGAAATACAACCTGCGTTCGCAAATGTTCGCTAAGGCTTTGCCGATGATCCAAACCGTCGGTTCATTGAAACGTCTGCGAATGCTGCGTACGATGCCCGAGCTGAAAGCCAAACTTTGGGAAAACGTCAACGCATTGCAAAACGGGCTCAAGTCGCGCGGTTTCGATATCGGCGATACCAATACATGTGTTACGCCTGTATATTTGAACGGCTCGATTCCGGAAGCCATGATGCTCGTCAACGACTTGCGTGAGAACTATCACATCTTTCTTTCGATCGTGGTTTATCCGGTCATCCCGAAAGGCATCATCCTTTTGCGCATGATCCCGACGGCGTCGCACACCTTGCGCGATATCGAGGAAACGCTCGACGCTTTCGAGGCAGTCCGAGAAAAACTCACCAACGGTACTTATCTGAAGATTGCGGGCGAGAAAACGGTTGATATGAGTGAGGAACGATAGTATAATAATTGACAATTGACAATTAAAAAAAAACGCTTCTATATCGAGCGTTTTTTTTTTTTAGCTATTGATTTTCTTTGAACACCCGTTGAATCCGTGGTAAACTACTACTTTAGTTCGTCCGATTATCGGCTGTTATCGGTTTCGCAATTTAGCGAATAAGTCCAGTCGCCCCGAAGCAAGACAGTCTTTTTGCATAAATTGAAATCTATTATTTTTCAGTATTCGATGTAATCCTTACATTTAGGCAACCAAACAATACAAAAAATGAAAATCCGTATTCTTGCCGGTTGCCTGTTGGCGCTGACTGCCTGCAATAAGAAAGAAGAAAACAAAAAACCGATTGATACCGCGGCGCCTGAAGCGGCCGCAATGGTCAGCGGCAAATCGTGTTATCAGATGATAAAAGGGCGCGATACGATTAGGTTGTCGTTGGCGATGAACGCCAATAACGCAAACGGCGAACTCGTTTATGCGCTCGATGGCAAAGACCGGAACCAGGGCACGTTTTCGGGTATGTTTATCGGAGATACTTTATTTGCCGATTACACTTTCAATTCGGAAGGCACGCAGTCGGTGCGCGAAACGGTTTTCCTGCGCCGAAACGATGGATTGATCCAGGGTTTTGGTGAAATGGTCGAAAACGGCAACAAGCAGTCGTTTGCAAACCCCGGAAAAATCAGTTTTGACGAGAATCTCGTATTGGCCAAAACCGAATGTAAATAGACTACCTAAAGTCGTTTTGTATAAGTCCGGCGCCGTTTGTGGATGACCGGATTGAAATTTTTCCACAAATTGTGGATTGAATGGTTTTCCTCAAGTTCGGGCGTACGGATGCAGGTTTCGACATTATTTTTAAGAAAAGTCTTGTAGTATTCGCCAAAAATGATTGCCGTCACGCCTTTGTTTTGATACTCGGGCAAAATGCCGATCAGGTAAAAAATCACTTCCTTGTTTTTGCGCTTGGCTTTCAAGAGTTCGTACCAGCCAAACGGGAACAGCCTGCCGCCGGCTTTCTGCAATGCTTTTGACAGTGAAGGCATGACAATCGTAAAGGCGATCATTTTTCCGTCGGCGTCATCAATGAACTTGATGTATTCGGGGTTGATCAGGCCTACATATTTCTTTTTGAAGAAGTCCTTCATCTTGTCGTTGATCGCGACAAAAGACGCCAAATGCGCGTAAGTCGTATTGAAGAGGTCGAACATCTCATCCACGCGCGGCATGATTTCTTTGGTGCTCGTATAATTTACCGGCGTCAGGCCGTAGCGCTTTTCTACCATGGCCTGTGCGCGTCGGAAAGGCTCGGGATTGACACCGACGAACGAAAATATGCTTTCAATGAATTCTTTTTCCTTGACATAGCCGAGCTGTTCAAGATGTGTGACGTAGTACGGATGATTGTACCAGGTAATCATCGTCCCGATCTGGTCAAACCCTTCTGTCAGCAGACCAACTTTGTCGAGATTCGAAAAACCGATCGGGCCTTCGGCGTATTCAAGGTTGTGTGAGCGGCCAAACTCGTAGACTTTTTCCAGGAGTGCTTTGGTGACCTGGATATCGTCGATCACGTCAAACCAGCCAAAACGGACTTTGCGCTTCTGCTGATCGTTGACTTCGTCCCAATTGACGATCGCGGCGATGCGCCCGGCCGGTTTGCCGTCTTTGTAGGCAAGATAGAATTTGGCGTCGGCGCTGTCAAAAACCGGATTTTTGGCTTTGTCGAAACTCGCGACTTCATCGCTGATCAGCGGCGGAATCCAATACGGATTGTCTTTGTAAAGCGCGAACGGGAATTTGACGTACTCAACAATGTCGGCCTTTGTTACAGCTTCGCGGATTGTAATCATCGGACTTATTTACTTGGTTTCTGTGCCTTCAATCGCGTCCTTGCGCTTCTTGGCTTCTTTCTCTTTTTTCTTTTCGGCTTTTGATTTTTTCGGCTCTTTGTCTTTTGGCGCGCGGATCAGGACTTCTTCGTAATTGTCGTCAAAACGCCATGAAAATCCGGCGCTCACGGTGAATATCGATGGCGTATCCTTTATGTTTTTACCGACCGACAAATCAACCTGCATGTTTTCCTTGAGCAAATAAGCGGCGCCACCGCGAAAAATCGCATCGGAATAATAATCGCCTTTGATGCCCTGATTTTCGATAAAACCCGACCAGCGCTCGTTGAACCCGCGGGTCAAAGTCACTACGTAGCCAAAACTCATATAATTGCTCAATAAATCGTCGGCGATGATGTTCGTGACAAATACCCAGCGGCCAAACTCGTTTTGCGTTAGGGCGGCAAGTTTCGGGGTTATCTTTTCGGCGCGTTTTGAAAACGGGCTGTCGAACAAATCCAAATTAAACTCGCCATAAACCGCAACCGAAGGCACGAAATCATGCCAGCTGAATTTGTGGTTTGCTTTCCAGCTGTAAAGATTCGGCTTTTTTTCGTAGTTCTTGTCGGGATCATAAACGAGGTATTTCGCACCGAGAATCATCTGGTTGAAGCCGTTGCGTTTGTCTTCAAATGGGCCGCGCTCGTATTTATCCATCCGGTATTGCAGGTTCAAAATCATTTCGAATTGTTCGAAAAACGCACCGTAACGCAAATCGGCGTCAATCGCGAAACCCGATGCGTCGTAATGCAGTACATCGTGGCTTTCATCGATATAGGTTACGCCGGTTTCGGCCTGGATGACGGTTTTCCCGATTGAGAACGGCGACATCGATTCGCCGGGCCGGTTTGAATTGATGACATCGGTAAATTGGGCATGGATGAATGAAGTCGCCATCAGAAATATAAACAGAATGGCGGGCTTGGATTGGAACATAGCAGTGTTTTTTGATACAAATTCGTATCTCCCAAAAATAGCTAATTTATTATTTATTTATGACCGTAATTTTAAATTTGAACGTTATGATTTGTAATTTTGGCAAAAATATTCCTCGCGATGGGCGTCATTAAAGTCATTTTCTACATCCTGTTGTTTTACTACGCGTTCAAATTCATCATGCGGCTGCTTTTGCCGGTCATGGTCCAGAAAACCGCGCAGCATATGGAAGACACCATCCGCAATCAATCTCAGCAATACCATCGGCAAAGACAGCCCGAACAGGAACAGCCCAAACAAAAATATCCGCGCGAAACCAAGAAAGTAGGCGAGTATGTTGACTTTGAAGAAATAGAGTAAAGCCTGAGGTTAAAAGCAGTCCGGTCTTATTTTTTGCGCAACAGGACAATATTGCTTTGGCCATTTGACGCAAACTTCAGTGCCGACAGAGATATTTTAGTTACTTTTACAGGGTATAAAATTGACACTGTCTTTATGAAATTATTCCAGAAGTGCATTCCGCACCTCGCGGCCATCGCCGGATTCATCGTTGTTTCGCTTATTTATTTTTATCCGGTACTGCAGGGCAAGAAAATTTACCAGTCCGATATCGCCCAATACACCGGAATGGCCAAGGAGCAAAATGATTTCCGTGCAACCCAGCAA
>JAEWLD010000271.1 GCA_023393485.1 Bacteroidota bacterium | reverse complement strand
GGTTCGCTCGCCATCGCCAGACAAATGGTCGATGCGGCCAAACGCGCCGGGGTTGAAGTCGTCAAACACCAGACGCACATTGTTGAAGACGAAATGAGCGGCGCGGCCAAAAAGGTCATTCCGGGAAACGCGGATGTTTCAATCTACGAAATCATGCGCCGTTGCGCGCTCAGCGAAGCCGACGAACTCGAGCTTAAAAATTACGTCGAAAGCCAGGGAATGATTTTCATCTCGACGCCTTTTTCGCGCGCTGCCGCCGAACGTTTGCGGAAATTCGACATACCGGCATACAAGATCGGTTCGGGTGAATGCAACAACTATCCGCTTTTGGAACACATCGCGGGATTTGGCAAGCCGGTCATTTTGAGTACCGGGATGAACACGATAGAGAGCGTTTCAAAAGCCGTTGCGATTTTCGACAAGCACAATATTCCGGTGGCTTTGCTTCACACGACGAATTTATATCCAACGCCGATTCACTTGGTCAGGTTCGGCGCGATGACGCAATTGCACGAAGCATTTCCCGACAAGGTTTTCGGGCTTAGCGACCACACTTTGAACAACAATGCCTGTCTGGGCGCGGTCGCACTCGGCGCGTCGATTCTCGAGCGGCATTTTACCGATACGATGCAGCGCACCGGCCCGGACATCATCTGCAGCATGGACGAGCAGGCTTGTCGCGACCTGATCACGTCGTCAAACGAAATGTGGCAAATGCGCGGCGGGCAAAAAGAGCCTGCCAAAGAAGAACAGGTCACCATTGATTTTGCCTTTGCGACAGTCTGCACGATTGCGCCGATTGCCAAAGGCGGGACGCTGACCAAAGACAATATTTGGGTCAAACGGCCGGGCACGGGAAAAATCCTGGCTGAAAAATTTGACGACGTACTCGGCAAGAAAGCCGTTCGCGACATCGAAAACGACGAGCAATTAGATTGGACAGATTTTGAATAACAAGAGAAAAATATTATTCCTGACCGGTACGCGCGCCGACTTCGGCAAAATCAAATCGCTCGTCGAAATCATTGAGCACAAGCCCGAATTTGAGGTTTTTGTATTCGTGACCGGAATGCATTTGCAGAAGGAATACGGTTATACTTTGGTCGAAATCGAGCGATGCGGCTTCAAGAATATCCACACTTTTGAAAATCACACGCACGAAACCACGATGGATTTGACGCTCGCCAAGACCATTGAAGGTTTGTCTGCCTATTGCAAATCGGCCAATCCGGATATGATCGTCGTTCACGGCGACCGCGTTGAGACGTTGGCCGGGGCGATCGTCGGTTCGCTCAACAATATTCTGGTTGCACACATTGAAGGCGGCGAGTTGTCGGGAACCGTTGATGAATTGATCCGGCACAGCGTCACCAAATTGAGCCACATTCATTTCGTATCGAACGAAGGCGCGGCGAAACGGTTGATCCAAATGGGCGAAATGAAATCGTCGGTACACACGATCGGCTCGCCGGATGTTGACATTATGTTTTCAGGTGATTTGCCCGATCTTGAAACCGCAAAATCGTATTACGAAATCAGGTTTGAAAAATATGCTGTTGCGATGTTTCACCCGGTGACGACCGAAGCCCATGACATGGAACATTACGCCGACGAATTTGTTGCCGCGCTCGAGGCGGACACGCACAATTACGTCGTGATTTATCCGAACAATGATCTTGGCAGCCGATATATCCTCGATGCGTATGAGAAACTGAAAGGCAATCCGCGGTTCAGGATTTTCCCGTCGCTGCGGTTTGAATATTTCCTGACACTTTTGAAAAAGGCGCAATTCATCATCGGCAACAGCAGCGCTGGCATCCGCGAAGCGCCGTATTATGGTATTCCGATCATCAACATCGGGACGCGCCAGCAAAACCGCGCGTTGCACGCCGATATCATCAACACCGATTATTCGGCCAAAAGCATCGGCGAAGCGCTTGCGAACATTGATTCGCACCAAATGGTGACCGTCGGAACGGATTTCGGTCATGGCAACAGCGCCGAACAATTTTTAAAATGCCTGTCGGACGATGCGATCTGGCAGGTCAATCACCAAAAGCAATTCAGAAACTTGTCATTTTAATGAGAAAGGTCTTTGTTTTTCTGCCGGATGGCGTCGGGCTGCGCAATTTTGCGTTCTCGGATTTCCATGACCTGGCTTTAACACAAGGGCTCGACGTCGTATATTGGAACAACACCGCGTATGACTTGCGCAAGTTGCAATACCGCGAAATCAAAATGGATCACGCGCGAATCCATCCGATGACTTACATCTACAAAAACGCGCGGAAACACATTGAGCTTAACCTCAATATCAAGCGTACCAACGATCGGGTCTACGATAGTTACCGTTTCGGATTTTCGTATAAAACGCTCAAATTGCTGTTGCGTTCGATGGCCGAAAGATTTACGATTGCGACGCAGTCTTCGGCAAAAGGACTGGAACGCGTCAAATCGGCAATCAATAAAGCCGAGCGAAAAACCGATCATTACCGCAAAAGCCTTGAAACGCTAAAAGCCGAAAAGCCCGATTTGGTTTTTGTGACCAATCAGCGTCAGGCGCTGGCCATCGGGTCAGTATTGGCAGCCAAAGATTTGGGTATTCCAACCGCGAGCTTTATTTTTTCGTGGGATAATCTGCCAAAGGCAACGATGGTAATCGATACCGATTATTATATTGTCTGGAGCGATTTGATGAAAAATCAGTTGCTGTCTTATTACCCCGAATTGAAAGCCGAACAGGTTTTTGTGACCGGAACGCCGCAGTTCGAACCTCATTTCGACGATAGTAAAATCGTTTCACGCGATGCTTTTTTCAATTCGCACCATCTCGATAAAAACCGCCGCTACATCTGCTATTCAGGTGACGATTTTACGACCTCGCCCGATGATCCGCAATATCTTGACGATGTTGCCCTGGCCGTAAAAATGCTCAACCGGAAAGGCCACAATCTCGGGATCGTTTTCAGGCGATGTCCGGTTGATGTGTCAGCGAGATACGATGCGGTTCTTGCAAAACACGCCGAGATCATTATGCCGATCAGGCCAAAATGGGACGCATTCGGCGAAAGCTGGGACAATATTCTGCCGATGCCCGAAGACCTCGCGCTTTTGGCCAACACGATTGCGCATACTGAATTCGCGGTAAATCTCGGCTCGTCGATGGTTTTTGACTATGCCGCATTTGGCAAGCCCTGCGCGTTTATCAATTATACCGTCGCCGAACCTTTGCGGAATGGCTGGAGAATCGACCCGATTTACAAATACGTCCATTTCCGTTCGATGCCGTCGGAAAAAGCGGTCGTCTGGCTCAATAGTCCAAACGAAATCGCAGGAAAACTTGAAACGATGCTGTCAGGCGTTCCCGAAACCGTCGCCGAAGCCAGGCGTTGGTTTGGCATCGTCAATCGCGAGCCTGCCGAAAACGCTTCGGAGCGGATTGTGGGTGCGTTTTCGGAAATCATCGCCAAAAAGAAATAGTTATCTTTAGCGCATGGCAAACACCGCAAAATATTTGATTGAACAGGATTTGCTCCGCTACGGCAGGGTAAAGAAGTTCGGTTTTTGGGTGTTTTTGAAATACGTTTTCATCGAAGTCATTCCGGGAATCAAATTCAGCATCATCTTCAGGCTTTGCCAGCATTATCGCTACAAAAACCGGCTGCTGTTTTACTTTTATTTCCTTTGGCTCAGACGAATCAAATACCGCTACGGGTTTGACATTTCTTATCGGACGCAGATTGGGAAAGGCTTGTACATTGGGCATTTTGGCGGAATCGTAATCCACGGCGATACTGTAATCGGCGAAAACTGTACGCTTTCACAAGGGCTGACTATCGGCATTCTCAACCGGGGCGGCAAAGCCGGAATTCCTAAAATCGGTGACCGCGTATTTTTAGGGCCAAGCTCGGTCATCCTCGGCGGAATCACAATCGGCGACGATGTTTTGATCGGTGCGAACGCCGTCGTCAATTTCGATGTTCCAAAGAGCAGTGTCGTGGCCGCGGCGCAATCACAAATCATCTCAGGCAAAGGCTCCGAAGGCTATATAGGAAATCCCGTATAGCGTTTATTTTCTGCGATAAAACCAAGTGCTTTTGGGGAAATTATAGTATCATTGCGCTATGAAAATCGCATTCCTTACGCCCGAATTCCCGCACCCGAAAACCGGCATTTCCGGTGGGCTCGGCACCAGCGTAAAGAATCTCGCCGAAGGTTTTGCCAGGGCAGGGCATGAGCCTTTGATTTTGGTGTACGGCCAAAATGCGGACGCGTTTTTTGAAGGCGACGGCCTGCGCATCTACCAAATCAAAAATGTCAAATTAAAAGGCCTTTCGTGGTTTCTGACGCGGAAGAAAATAGAGCGGCTGATCAATTCACTCCATCGGGGCGGCAAACTCGACGCGGTCGAAGCGCCGGACTGGACCGGAATTACATCGTTTATCAAGCCCAATTGCCCGCTGACGGTCAGGCTGCACGGCTCGGATACTTATTTTTGTCATCTCGACCGGCGCCGCGTTAAATGGGTAAATAAATTTCATGAGAAACGTGCGCTGAAAAATGCTACGGCATTATTATCGGTCAGCCGGTACACGGCAGATTTGACCGCTGAACTTTTTGGCCTCGACCGCGAATTTACCGTGATTCACAACGGCGTCGATACTTCGGCATTTGCGCCGTCGGCCAAAAGCGATTCTATGAAAATTCTCTATTTCGGCACTTTGATCCGCAAAAAAGGATTGCTGGAATTGCCGCATATTTTCAATTTGATAAACAACGCAAATCCGAACGCTGAGCTTGTTTTGGTAGGCCGCGACGCTTTTGATATCATTTCGGGCAATTCCTCGACCTGGCAAATGATCGAGCCGATGTTTACCGAAAACGCCCGAAAAAAAGTTACCTATCGCGGCAGCGTTCCATACGATCAGATCCGCGACGAAATCCGTGACGCGGCGGTTTGCGTATTTCCGACTTTTGCCGAAGCGTTGCCCGTGTCGTGGATTGAAGCGATGGCGATGGAAAAGGCAATCGTCGCCTCAAACATCGGCTGGGCTGCCGAAGTGATCGAAGACGGAAAAAGCGGCTTGCTCGTACATCCAACCAATCATACGCTGTACGCCGAAAAAGTCGCAATGCTGCTCAATGACAAATCATTACGAGACACAATCGGTCAGCAAGGACGCGAACGGGCAGAAAAAGTTTTTGACATTGAGGCGATTGTCGCGCAAAACATCGCTTATTACCATAACCTGATCAATTCTAACCGATGACTTTCAATACGCATATCTGTAAAAGCGGCGAGGCGATTTTGTATGTCGGGACGCCTGATTTTGCCAGGCTTGAAGCGCTGGCGGAAGGTCCGGGCGATGTCTGGCACAGTTCGTTTGAACAAGGCTTAAAAAACGCGTTTCCCGAAATCAAGTACCAAACCGCGACCTATTTCTGGTATGTCAATGATTTTGACGGCCTTGATCTGTGCGGCAGCTGGCGCATCAATCCCGAACAGTTTGCCATTCGCAAATCGGTTTGGGAATCTATGGGCGGCTTTGATCCCGATTATGGCAGTCAGTTGATGCAGGCGCTGCACTTCGGTTTTGACAGCCTTCGGTATCGCGGCGTGACCATATTGTACGCCAAGGGTTTGTTCAACGACAAAACCCAAGTCAACCGTAAGATTTCGAGAAAAGACCGCTATGTTTTTTTTCGCAAGAATTTCAAGACGCAACATTCTATTTATATGTTGTATCGGAAAGGGCTTTTGAATCCAGCCGAATGGATTGCGTTTTTCAAAGCACGACGCGTCAGGCCAGATGTGCCAAAACCTGTACTTGCGGCGCGTCAGCTACTGCCGCTCGAAGGAAATCCGACTGTGAGCTACATCATCCCGACGATGTCGCGCCAGGATTACACTTTACAATTGATCAACGACTTGGTCAACCAGACTTATCGACCGACGCAGGTTGTGGTTGTCGACGCGACGCCCGAAGACAAACGCGACGAATCGCTGTACAATCCGGCCGATTATCCGTTCAAGGTCGATTTTCTGTGGCAGACCACCAAAGGAAGTTGCCGCGCGCGCAATGAAGCGATTGAAGTCTGTACGGGCGATTATATCATTTTTGGTGATGATGACATCAGGCTTAAAGAAGATTTCATCGAAAATCACATCCGTTTCCAGCAAACTTATAGAGTCGATGGCGCAAGCGGGCTTGACATCCGCGCCGATCATCACACCGACGGGCTCGACAAACTCGAAGACAAGCTCACAAAACTCAAAGGCAAACGCTGGCTTTCGGGGTTGTCGCAAACCATGAGCAATTCAAACGCGTGTGTCAGGCGCGAATGGGTTGAGAAGCTTGCCGGGAATGATGTCAATTTTGACGGCGGCTATGGCGAAGACAACGATTTTGGATTGTCACTGGCCAAAGCAGGCGTGATCATGATGCAGAATCCGTATTCGGTCAACCTGCATTTGAAACCACCGGCAGGCGGTTATCGCGTTTGGGGAATGCAGGCCAGAACCATCGGTAAGACGCGAAAAAAACAGCCCTGGGAATTGGAATCGCCGGTCAAATGGATCAGGCCGGTGCCGAGCCCGACGATGATGTATTATTATCGCAAGCATTTCAGCCCCGAACTTTTGACGGAATTCCGTCACAAATATTTTTTTCTATTTTTGTTCAAAGGTCCGAAATGGTCGCTGTTGTTGAGGCTTTTGCGTTTGCCGTACAGGCAGTTGCAATTCAATAAGTCAAAATTTTACGCCAAAAAACTGATCGCCCTTGGGAAAAGGATCAAATAGCCGATGATAATTTCCGCATTTATCATAACGCCCGACCGACGCGTTGCCTGCAAGATGGAAATCGCGGCGCATAAAGTTGTTTTTGATTTGCGCGAAATGACCGGCGAGCCGTCGTTTGACCTTGAAATCAACCTTGAATCAACAATTGAAGCCGTCCGAACCCATGACTATCATTGGGCGAATCCTGCCGCCGATTGCATTTGCGCCGCCTTTTCGCCAAAAGTGGCTCGTCTTTCAAATGGCAAATACCTACAACCGTCGGTTCAGACCGGGATTTGGGAAACCCGAAAAGCCAATCATAAACAATTGTTATGGCGTTTTAATCCCGATGGCGCGGCGCCGCTGACCGTTTATGGCGAAGGCCACATCAAACAAACGGTAAAGGCTAATATTGTTTTTCCCGGGTCGGTGTCTTTGTTGTTTGCCGTCGATGCGGTTGAATTCAGCCGTTCGCCGATTCCGTTTTCGGCAGTTGCGTGCTTTACGGACCATTGCGATTTTGACACATTGGACAGCCTTATCCGCCAGCGCGAATTTTTTAAAAAAGCAGGAATCAAAGTTACAAAAGGCTTTTTTCTGAACCACTTTTCAAAGCGAAAAGACAACGCGTCGTTTGAACACCATCGCGACGAATTTGAAAAATGGCGCGCCGACGGCCACGAGCTTGCCTATCATTCACTGTCGCAATCAATAAAGTCCGACGCTGACAGCTCTGACGATTTTGACAGTTTCAATCCGCCGTATCCCGATTTGCCGACCTGGATCGATCACGGTTTCCAGCCGTATAACCTGTCGCTTTACGCACATTCGCTCGACGACGCATCTTACGCCGAAATCCTCGGGCGAAAAAACATCGCTACGCTTTGGAATTACGTCGATTCGGGCACGTCGACAACGGGCGTAATCAACCAGCTCAACCCCGACGATTTCACGCTCAGCCGTTTTGTCGCGGGTAATTCCGGCCTCGGCCTTAAAACGCGGTTGGCGCAATTGATCAAAAATATCATGTTCCATTACTACGCCGATGAGAAAATAATCGCACGTTATAAAAGCGCGGCCGGAAATGCCAAGAAATTGATCTACCAAAGGCAACTGAAAAGCATTTGGCCGCTTGTTGGGAATTTTTCCGGATTGTCGGTGCCGGTTCTTGCCGTGTTTGCGAATTGGCGAAAAAGCAAAAACAGGCCGTACAAGCTTGCCAAATACTCGCCGTTGGTATTTACGCATCGCATTTCGGGCAAGGAATTCAAGGTTTTCCAGACAATTGAAATGGTTGATTTCGTCAAGTCGCTTGCGCCCGGCAATGTAAAAAAACTCGTTGCGGAAAGCGGTTTGTTCATCGCCCATACTTATTTTTCCGTGCCTGCGAGTTATCACCATGGCCGGATGTTCAGCGCGCCAAATGCGATCAATTCTGCTGTTGCGGCCAATTTTGAATATCTGGGTTCGAAAATCCAAAACAATGAAGTCTGGAATCCGACGCTTAACGAACTCGTTACATTTTTGGCTAATTTTGAAAAAACGACGCTCGATGTCGATGCAGGCGGACATGTGACC
>JAEWLD010000021.1 GCA_023393485.1 Bacteroidota bacterium | reverse complement strand
GTTTATTGGTCAAGGAATATGGAATTATTGAGGTTTCACTTGGTTATCTCGACATTACTTTTTTCCGGGACGATTTCCGGCACACAGAAAAACCCGTAGGCGCAAGCCCGACTACGCTTGACTTTGTCATCGAAAACAAAAAAGTAATTTTCATCGACGATGTTTTATTCACCGGCCGCAGCATCCGTTCGGCGCTCTCGGCAATCCAGTCTTTCGGACGCCCGAGCGAAATTGAGTTGCTGGTTTTGATTGATCGGCGGTTCAGCCGCCATCTGCCGATACAACCCGATTATCGCGGACGCCAGGTTGACGCGATCAATGATGAAAAAGTCAAGGTGAACTGGAAGGAAAATGACGGCGAAGATAGCGTCTATCTAATCAATATGAACGAATAACGATGAGCGAACTTTCTGTAAACCATCTGCTGGGCATCAAATACATCACAAAAAAAGACATCGACCTGATCTTTGAGACGGCCGATCATTTCAAGGAAGTATTGAGCCGCCCGATCAAGAAAGTACCGTCATTGCAGCACATCACAATTGCGAATATCTTTTTTGAGAACAGTACGCGCACCAAGCTTTCGTTTGAACTCGCCCAGAAAAGGCTTTCGGCCGATGTCATGAGCTTTTCGGCTGCGCAGTCATCGGTCAAGAAGGGCGAAACGCTGATCGATACGGTCAACAACATTTTGTCGATGAAGGTCGATATGGTCGTGATGCGGCATTCGCATCCCGGCGCGGCTTATTTCCTGTCCCAAAACGTAAAGGCAAGTATTGTCAACGCAGGCGATGGCGCGCATGAACACCCGACGCAAGGCCTGCTCGACAGTTATTCGATCCGCGAAAAACTTGGCGGCGTTGGCGGCAAAAAAGTTGTGATTGTTGGCGATATCCTGCATTCGCGTGTGGCGTTGTCAAATATTTACGCGCTTCAGATGCAAGGCGCCGAGGTCAAGGTATGCGGTCCGAAAACGCTCATTCCAAAGCATATCGAAAGCCTGGGCGTAACCGTCGAACCAAATTTGCGAAAAGCACTCGGGTGGTGCGATGTGGCCAATATGCTTCGGGTGCAGAACGAGCGGATGGATGTCAATTACTTTCCGTCGACACGCGAATATGCGCAGCAATACGGCGTAGATAAGGCACTTTTGGATTCGCTGGACAAGGAAATCGTAATCATGCATCCCGGGCCGATCAACCGTGGCGTCGAAATCACCAGTGACGTGGCTGATTCCGCGCAGTCGGTAATTCTCAATCAAGTTGAAAACGGCGTCGCGATAAGAATGGCGGTGATTTATTTGCTTGCGTCGAAGTTGAAGAACTGACGTAAAGTTTAAAGTTTAAAGTTTAAAGTTTAAAGTTTAAAGTTTGAAGTGATGTAACCTTACACTTGAAACTTCAACCTCAAAACATATTAACAATGAAAGTCGAGGAGAAAGGAAATACAGTCATTATTAAAGATACCCAAGGAAATGCCGACGCTTTCTTGCTGAAGCTTACGCATGAACACAAAACATTTGAAAAACGCAACCTGATCCTTGACATCACTTTGGATAAAAACGTCACGCTCAAGACCATCAATCAATTTAAGCCGCTGTCAAAGACACATCGCAAAGGCAAAAAGTCTTTTGTTATCGTTGCGGACGGGATAGATTTTACCGAAGTGCACGATTCGCTCGTTGTTGTACCGACCGTACTCGAGGCACACGACATGATCGAAATGGAGGAAATTGAGCGCGATCTCGGCTTTTAATTGTCAATCCAGTTAGTATGAAGCTCACCATCCTTGGCTGCTATGCCGCCACGCCGCGTACGTTTACCAATCCGACGTCGCAGGTGCTGGAAATCGGTAAACACACCTTTCTTATAGATTGCAGCGAAGGCACGCAGGTACAGCTGCGCAAGAACAAAGTCAAATTTTCTAAAATCGAACATGTTTTCATCTCGCATCTTCACGGTGACCACGTCTATGGCTTGATCGGGTTGGTTTCAACCTACATGCTATTGGGTCGCACCGCGCCGCTTCACATTTACGGCCCGAATGGAATCAAGGAAATGATTACCCTGCAACTCAGGCTTTCAAATTCGTGGACGACATACGAGCTGCATTTCCACGAGCTTGATTCGATGCAAAGCGAAATCGTTTTTGAAGACGATAAAATCACTGTGTCAACGATTCCGCTCAAACACCGGATTTACACCAACGGCTACCTGTTCAGGGAAAAACGCGGCCTGAGAAAACTCAATGCCGAAGCCGCCGAAAAACACAACATCGAAAAATTATATTACCGCAATATCGTTTTGGGCAAAGACGTTCCCGATGCAAACGGCAAAATCATCAGCAACGATCTTTTGACTTTTGAGCCGGTACCGCCAAAAAGTTATGCGTTCTGTTCAGATACGGTTTATGACCAAAGCATCGTTCCGCTTGTAAAAGGCGTCGATGTACTTTATCATGAATCGACATTTCTGGACGCTGAAGAATCGCTTGCCGAAAAAACCATGCATTCCACGGCCCGGCAGGCAGCGACGATTGCCAAGCTCGCCGGGGTCAAGAAGCTTGTTCTGGGGCATTATTCCACGCGATATGATTCAATTGAACATTTCCGGGACGAAGCGACGACAGTTTTTCAAGACGTTTTGCTCGCCGATGACGGTCTGTCGTTTGCATTTTAATCGCTAAATTAGTTTCGCCAAAGGCTGGATGCTTTCGGACTAAAAAAATACCGAAAATGAGAAGACGATTTAAAGCCGTTGTCCTGACACTAATCGTGCTGGCGGGCTGCCAAAGTTTTGGCCAACCTAAAACAAATCCGATGAAAAACCCGTTTTTGGCCGAATTGAACGCGCCGATCGACTATGCCGGCGTTTCGGCAGAAGATGTGACGCAATACGCCAGGATGACGCTTTCCGATGTGGAATCGGTATTGGCGGCGATAAAAAAGCAAAAGGCAGCCACTTTTGAAAATGTCTTTATCAGCCTTGACGATATCCATAATAAGCTGACGACCGCGCGGAACAATTGCTTTATGTTGTATTGGGTTTCGCCCGATGCACGGATTCGCGAAAAAGGCCTGGCGGGTTATCAATTGCTTGATTCGATGGCCGTAGACATGCGCTCGGACCGCGAAATTTACGCGAAAATGACGGCTTTTAAAACATCGTCCGGATACAACAAGCTTTCGGGCGCGCGCAAAAACCTGGTAGACGACATGATTCTCGGTTTTGAGCGCTCGGGCGTCAATCTAAGTGCCGACAAATTGCAGCGGTTTCAGGATCTTATGCGCGAAATCACTGAATTGTCATCGGCTTATTCAAAAAACATGAACCAGTGGAAAGATGTTTTGGTGCTGGATGAAACAACTGCCGCAGGTCTTCCTGAAAATTTCAAAAGCACTTATAAAGCAGGGGCGAAGTATGAGATTCCGATCATCAATGCGACCAATGAAACGGTGATGGGCAACGCCAAGCTCGAAACGACGCGAAAAAATTTCTACATGAAGTTCAACAATCGGGCGTCACAGGCTAATTTGCCGATTTTAGTCGAGCTTGTCAAAAAACGCGACGAATTGGCCAAAATCATGGGTTATAAGTCTTATGCCGAATACGCGCTCGTGCCGCGAATGGCACACAATCCGCAAACCGTTTGGGGATTTTTGGATGACCTGATCGACAGGTCGCGTACAAAAGCCAGGGCCGATGTAAAAATGCTTGAGCGTGAAAAACAATCGGATCTAAAAGATGTGAATGCAAGGCTGCAGCCGTGGGACATCGACTATTATAAAAACCGGATTTTACAAAAACAGTTTCAGGTGAACAATGAAGCGTTGCGTGAATATTTCCCGATGCAGCAATGTCTTGACGGCATGTTCAGGATTTACCAAAAACTGCTCGGGCTCGAGTTCAAAAAAGTAGAAAACCCGTCAGTATGGCACCAGGAAGTGGAAATGTACGAGGTCTTTGAAAACGGAAAACTCAAAGGACGTTTTTATCTTGATCTGTTTCCGCGTGCCGATAAAGAAACCTGGTTTTACGGGGTCAACATCAATGTAGGTAAATCTACCGCTTCCGGTTATGAAGTTCCAGTGGCGATGCTGCTCGGCAATTTCACGCGACCTACCGCGAGTTCACCGTCGCTGCTCAGCCATCGCGAGCTTGAAACTTTGTTCCACGAATTTGGGCATATCGTCAATATGATGTCTTACCACGGCGAGTTTGCGTTCCAGGCAGAGGCAAAAGACGACTTTACCGAATCGATGTCGCAATTGTTTGAAAACTGGCTTTGGGATTATGGCATTGTCAGTTCGTTCGCCAAACATTACAAGACCGGCGAAGTATTTCCAAAAGCCACATTTGACAAAATGGAAAAAGCCAAAAATCTTGGCTCGGGCCTTTCGACGATCCAAATGTTGCGCAGATGCCTCTATGACATGAATCTCTACGATAAGTATAATCCTGCCGCGCCGCTGCAGACAGATAAGATATGGCAGGATATTGAACGCCAGCTAGACGTTTTCGGATATTACGTTCCCGGCACGCACACAGAGTCAAGCTGGATCCACATCAATACACATCCTGTTTATATGTACGGCTATTTGTGGTCCGAAGTATACGCCCAGGACATGTTTACCGCATTTGAAAAGCACGGCCTGACCGATACGGCAACGGGTGTCAGGTATCGCGAACTGGTTCTCGCCAACGGCACACAGCGCGACGCGAAGGCCGCCGTCGAGGAATTTTTGGAACGTCCGTCAAACAACAAAGCCTATATTGAAAGCCTCGGGCTCGATAAATAATTATGGAGGATTTAAGCCATTATCGGAAATCTTATGAAAAAAGCGAATTGCGTGAAGATGCAATTCCGGACAATCCTATCGCGCTTTTCAAAACCTGGTTCAAAGAAGCCGAGGCGATGAATGCCGCCGACGAAGTCAATGCGATGACGCTCTCGACGATTGGTGGCGACGGATATCCGAAAGCGCGAATCCTGCTGTTGAAGCGGTTTGATGAAAATGGCTTTACGTTTTTTACGAACTACCATTCCGAAAAAGGCAAGGCAATCGCGGCCAATCCGAATGTTTGCCTTTCATTTTTCTGGCCGGGCGTTGAACGGCAGGTGATCATCAAAGGCATCGCAAGGAAAACATCGGAACAAGTGTCAGACGATTATTTTGCGTCGCGGCCAAAAGGCAGCCGGCTCGGTGCGATCGCTTCCGACCAAAGCGATGTCATCTCTTCGCGTGACATTCTCGAAAGCAGACTTCGGGAACTTGAACAGGCTTATGCCAATTCCGATGTGCCGCGCCCCGGGCATTGGGGCGGTTATACGGTTGAGCCGGTTGAAATGGAATTTTGGCAAGGCCGCCAGAATCGGCTGCACGACCGAATCCGTTACAGGCTTTCAGGGCAATGGATTACAGAACGATTGGCACCATAACGGTTTCTGGCACGATGATGGTTTAATGGCCGGACGACCGTCTTTTTTTACCAAGGCAAAATATTTTTTGGAATGCAACGTTTAAACATAAGGACAGTCTGTTAAACAGCTGTCCTTTTTTGTTTATTTTGTAGGAATACTTCTGATACAAATTCATAAAACGTGTAGTTCATCGATTTTTTTTGGTAGTTTAACGATGATTTAAGTATGTTTGACTCAGAAAACAAAACAACACGTTCTTACATTAAAGAGTTTGCCCCACAATCTACTTTAATATAGTCAAAAACAAAACAGTCAAAAACTTTAAAGGAGTTTGCCCCACAATCTACTTTAAACAAAACCTACACCGCTATGAGGACAAATCTATTCCGTTCATTGTTGCCGCTGGCACTGATGTTCACAATGATTTCTTGTTCTACTGATGAGACTACGACTCCGGAAGGAACAGATACCGAAATGGTAAATCAGTATGATTATAATGCAGAGGAATTGAAATTGATGGATCTGATCAATGAGCACAGGGAATCCGTAGGTCTCGCACCACTCGAAAAAATCAACTACATTTCTTACAAGTCTGAAGAGCACAACTTTTACATGATTGAAAACGATGTTGTCAACCACGACTATTTTCAACAGCGTTCACAAGACTTGATCAACTATTTAGGCGCCCAGCGCGTTGGCGAGAACATCGCCTACAACTACGGTACTCCCGAAGGCGCAATGTATGCATGGCTCAGCAGCCCCGGCCACAAAGAAAACATCGAGGGCAACTACACAAACTTCGGCGTGTCTATCACAACCGATCCTGAAACAGGAAAAAAGTATTACACCAATATGTTTATCAAAAAATAATTGGGTAGAATTTGATTGTGTTTTTTTGTTTTGACAACTGAAAGCCACCCTTGCCCCGGGGTGGTTTTTTTTCCGGAGTCAAAACCATTGATGTCAACCTTAAAAAAATCCCTATGCTGTTACTACTGATTATCGCGACTGTTCGCAAGACGATGGTCAAAGCACGGCAGCGCGCCATCGATTTCGAATAGCATCAAAGCACCTTGCAGGGTGCTTTTTTAATAGAAAATATCGAGTATGATCGGTTTTGCGGAATGGTCGATGTGCTTTTGCAACCTTCCGTAAAACGCAACGCTGACCATCGGGCAGCCGTAGCTGTTGCAAATTGGTCCGGCCTGCTCGTCGTTCGGCATCGTTTCATATTTGTGCAGGACGATATTGCGCGCAAAGGCGTTGCTGTTGGTCGGGTCGAGACCCTAAAGCTTATAGGCTTTTCCGAATTGCCCGAGATAAGATTTCCCGATAGAATATTTTCCGACCGACGTACAAAGCGAGTTCGGTACGTTGCTGAATTGCAATTTACCATAAATACCTGTTTCGGATCCCGAACCGTGTGCCACCAGTCCGCGGTCGAGAATTGAATCTGCGTTGAAGTCATAAACGAAAAAGCGGTTTTTCCCCGAGTAGATTTTCATATCGGCGAGAAAAATTACCGATGAATTGTATTTTTGATTATCGGCAATGAATTTTTTGATTGCCGACACCCGTGATCGGATGCGTGCGTTTTCAGCGGTATTTATCGAACCAATTTCCCGGGAAGGTGTTGTCATTGCCAGCCACAAGGTTGCGCCGGCTGCGATAATCAAAAGCAGTGCGAAGATGTTTTTCATTGATTTTTTGATTGATTAAAATCATAACAAAAAATCCTACAAAAAAATTGTGCTAACGCTGATAATCAGATTGGAGTAAGCCAAACATCAGTGAATCCTCGGCGATGCCATCCACAAAATAATGCCCGCGCAAAAGGCCTTCTTTCCGAAACCCGAATTTTTCAACGAGCTTTAACGAGGGCACATTATAATCGGCGAGCAACGCTTCGACGCGATTGAGTTTCATCTCATCGAACCCATAGTCGAGTACGGCGCGCAATGCTTCGGTCATCAGGCCTTTCTGTTTGTAATGGTCATCGTACAATCCATAACCGATTTCGGCGCGCGCATGTTCAAAATACCAAGTGTGGTAACCGCACCAGCCAATGTGTTTCCCGTCGGTCTTGTCCAGGATATGAAACCATAAAAAACTCTTGTTGAAAGTCGTCAGCCCGTGGTTGAACATCCGCATTTCGCGTTCAAGGCTTTTATCTGAACCGATCGCGAAAAACTCACGCAATTCAGAGTCCGAATAATGTGCATGGACATACCGATGTACTTCGGGCGTGATTTTCCGAAGAAATAGGCGCGGGGTTTCGATGATTTCAAAATCCATTGCTCATGTGTTGATTCGGCTTGCCGAAGGTTTTGGCTTACAAGTATAAAAAAAACATCCCGGAAAAACCGGGATGCCTTTATAGATTTTAGATAATTACTTCTTGGCCTGGTCAATCGCCGTAATGATGAACTCGCTACGACGGTTTTCCTGATGTTCCGCTTCAGTACAAGGAACGCCATCGGCACACTTGTTCTTGAGCTGCGTTTCACCATATCCTCGTCCGGTCAGGCGGTCTTTCGCCACACCGTTTTTAACGAGCCAGTCAATGGTCGATTTGTTACGGCGCGTAGAGAGTTTCTGGTTATAAGCATGGCTTGCACGGCTGTCGGTATGCGAACGAACGTCAAGCTTCATGCTTGGGTATTGAACCAAAACGTCCAGGATTTTTTCAAGTTCGAGCGCAGCGTCCGGGCGGATGTTCCACTTATCGAGGTCAAACAAAATTTCCTTGATGCCGAATGCATCCGCAATGTTGCCACCGATTGGAATTTCCTTGACTTTCTTCTCGAGTTGGATCGGCAGATCTGTTTTGCCGCTGTCTTCCGGAATCTTGACCTTGACTTCCTTGGTTTCGTATTCTTCTTTTTCGGCGCGGACGTAATAGGTCGTGTCGCATTCTACCTCAAATTCATAATAGCCTTTGTCATCGGCGACGGTTTCAGCGATTTTGTTGAATTTGTCATCGAGCAACGTGACTTTTGCGCCGGGCAAAATCTCGCCGGTAGCCAAATCTGTCACGATGCCTGAAAGCATTTGTTCGCAGATCAGCTTACGGGTTTCGAGGAATTTGTAAATGTCATCGTTGCCCACGCCGCCATCGCGGTTTGAAGACAGGAAACCTTTACGGGTTTTGGTATCGATCAAATACGCAAAGTCATCTTTTGGCGAGTTTGCAGGTTCGCCGAGGTTGACCGGTGCTTTCCAGTTGCCGTCCTTGTCCTGACGCGACATGAACAGGTCAAGCCCGCCGAGACCGGGATGGCCGTCGGTTGCGAAGTACAATTCGCCCTCGTCGGTAATGACAGGGAAAGTTTCCTTGCCAGGGGTATTGATCATATCGCCGAGGTTTTCAGGTGTTCCGAAAGAACCGTCTTCGTTGATCTGCACCCGGTAAATATCCGACTGGCCGCGGGTGCCTTCCATATCTGAGGCAAAATACATCCATTTTCCATCGGCGGAAAGCGATGGGTGAGCAGTGCTGTAACCGTCGCTGTTGAATGGAACGCCGGTGATGTTGGTCCATTCGCCTTCAGGTTCTTTGCTCTTTTTATCGTCTTTGTTGTATTTCGGATTCGCAGTCCAGGTTGCTTTGTAAATCTTGACGAAAGTATTGCCAGCGCCGTTTTTACCGCGCGTTCCGTTGAGGAAGTTATTGCGTGTAAAATACATCGTCTTGCCGTCTTTTGAAATGGCTGGCGATGCTGCGTCATTGAACCTTGTGTTCATTTTTTTGTCGGCGAACTTCATGACCGGCCCAAGGCTGTCTGTTTCCTTGGCCGGGTCTGATTTGACTTCCGAAGCGTACAGGTTGGTGAAGTACTTTCCTGTCCAGGTATGGATTCTTTTAGAGAAATTACCGGTGTCACGCGCTGAGGCAAAGACGAGCTTGTTGCCGAACATCGCGCTGCCGTAATCTGAATACTGCGTATTTACCCCGGCGTCGACCATTGTATACCTGCCTGAATTCTTTTTGATGGTCGCCATGTAATTTTTGTTGGCGGCGTAGGCTTTTGCCCGTGCGTCTTCGGCCAATTTGGCGGTGAACGAATCCATCATTTGGCTGGCTTTGTCGTATTGCTTGGTCGCCTTGAGCGATTGGGCGTAACGATAC
>JAEWLD010000014.1 GCA_023393485.1 Bacteroidota bacterium | reverse complement strand
CCATAATGCCTTGTTGCAGATATGGCGCGAGCTTTTGCAAATATTGCGTATACGGAATCAACGCCTCAGTCTCGGCGCCAAAAAAATTGTTATACCAAACAGTAAGCAGCGCCAAGATTACAGGGATATTTTCATCGAAAGCGGCTGAGCGAAAATGTTCGTCCATGTCATTTGCGCCTGAAAGCATTTTTTCGAAATTGTCATAACCGACAGCCCGCGCGATTGTCAGCCCGACGGCGCTCCAAAGTGAAAAACGTCCGCCAACCCAATCCCACATCGGAAAAATATTGTCTGCGTCAATGCCAAATTCGGTAACTTTTTGGATGTTGGTCGACACGGCGACGAAATGCTTGCCGACATCTTCTCGCTTGCCCGACTGCAAAAACCAGTTGCGGATGGTTTCGGCGTTCGACAACGTTTCCTGAGTCGTAAAAGTTTTTGAAACTATTACAAAAAGCGTGGTTTCAGGACTTAGTTTTTTGAGCGTTTCTGCCACGTGGTCGCCATCGACGTTTGAAACGAAATGTACTTTCAGGCGATTTTGATAATACGCGAGCGCATCGACCGCCATTGCCGGGCCAAGATCAGAACCGCCGATTCCGATATTGACCACGTCGGTAAACGGTTTTCCCGTATAACCTTTTCTTTGGCCTGAAATCACTTCGTCAGTAAATGACTTCATTTTTTGTTTGACGGCGATGATCTCGGGCATTATATTTTGGCCATCGACTTTGATGTCTGTAGCCTTTGAACGCAATGCGGTGTGCAACACTGCGCGATTTTCGGTTTTGTTGATCATATCACCCGAAAAATATTTTTCAATCCCATCTTTGAGCTGCATTTCCTCGGCCAGTGCCAACAACAGCCGCATGGTTTCACCATTGATGACGTTTTTTGAGTAATCGATCAGGAAATCATTCCATCGTAAATGAAATTTTTCAGGGCGCGATGTATCTTCCGCAAACATCTCTTTCATTGAAACGAATTGCATGTCGGCAAAGTGTCGGCGCAAATCCATCCAGGCTTTCGTGCCCGACGGATTGGTAATATCTAATGCCATAACGTATTATTTATGCAACGTGGCAACGCTGTCTAGCTCGCGTTTAAGCGGCTGCATCATCGCCATGAATTGCGGTTTGTATTTTCTGGCCATCGGCTCGGCATTTGGCAGTTTCAAACGTAGTGCATCGACCTGCACGCCGTTCTTCCAAAAACGATAGCAAACGTGTGGGCCGGTTGCCAGGCCTGTACTCCCGACTTTGCCGATAACCTGGCCTTGGCTTACGCGCTGGCCGCGCCTAACGAGAATTTTCGACATATGCAGATATTGCGTCGAATATATTTTATTGTGCTTGACCTTGACAAAATTGCCGTTGCCGGTGGTATAACCCGCTTGTTCAACCACACCGGCGGCGGTAGAGAGAATCGGCGTGCCGGTTGGCGCGGCATAATCGGTGCCTTTGTGGGCTTTCCAAATGCCTTGGACCGGATGCAGTCGACGGGCGGAAAAACGCGACGAAATCCGGCTGAACTTGAGCGGCGCCTTCAAAAAGAAATTCTTGAGCGGCTTGCCTTCTTCGTCGTAATACTCTAGTTTACCCGATGTCGGGCTCGTAGCGAACGGGAAGGCGTAAATGTTTTTGCCCTTGTATTCGAAAAAAGCGGCTTGCAGGCTGTCTACGCCGTCGTAAACCGTATCGTTGATGTAGCGCTCGGTAAATGTGATCCCGAAATGGTCGCCTTTCTGGAGTTTGAAAAAGTCGATTGTCCAGGCATAAATCCTGGCAATTCTCGACGCGAGTTCCGGATCGACATTTTCCTTTGACAGTGCTTCGGCGAGCGAACCATCGAGCTTTCCGGCAATCGTGCGTCGTTTGATCGTGAGCGGCTTCGCTTTTTTATGTACCGAAATCGAGTCGCGCAAATCAATTACATAATAATTCAATTGATCGGGCTGATAAATGAACGCCTGCAGCCGATTGGTTTTTCCCAGCCCGCGAAGCATTGTATACGGCCTGCCGCGGCGGATTGAGCGTACGTCAAACGAATCCTTGATTTTTTGGACGATGTCATAAACCCTGAGCGTATCGATGTTCTGCCTTTCGAGAATCGCACCGAAAGTATCGCCAGACCTAACCGTGTCATTGATTACATTAAAATCCCGCAGGTTGAATCCGAAGTTAAATTTTGACACGCGCGGCTTGGCTCCGGCAACGACCTCGGGTTCGGATTTGTCATTGCAAGCGCAGGCTGAAATCAGCAAAATGATATAAAGGGCAATTCTTTTCAAGTCTTTAGGCTTCCTGTCCCCAGTTTTTCAATTCTTCTTCACTCCACAGCTCGGGAAAGAAAATGCGGCGCTGGTGTTTGGGGTGCATGTATTTTGTCCAGTCGCTGCCTCCGGTTGCTTCGCCGCCGCCGATGTATTTTCTGGCTGCATTCAAATGGCCCATTACCCATGTTACGTTGACTGTATGATCATAATGGCGCATCGCCCTGACAAGTTCGGGATTTTTCTGGTCTTCTTCTGGCAGGCTTTTGAATTTCCGCCACAAATTTGTCGTATTGTAGGCTTCCATTTTCCGCAGGAATTCTTCCTTGTATTTTTCCTCGAACGCCTTCAGCAAATACGACTTTTCACCGGTTTGATAATTTTTGCCCGCGGCCTGCCAGTACAAATGTTCCAAAGCGTGTTCGTATGGCGTATTGCGGTCAATCGTAGCGCGGAATCGATGGTCGATCAAATTAATCAGATCAGTAGATGCGAATTCGATCATTCGGTATTGCGCACTTTGGAAACCGCTTGCAGGTGTGAGCGTATTTCGGAACTTGTTGTATTGCGCGAGTTCCATGCCGTCGCCCATGATCGTAAATGATGTGGTCAGCATGTCGAAATAGCGGCTGATGCGCATCAATCTTTCGGTAAAAAAAGCGGTATCGGGCTTGTCGGTTCCGGTGATTTGGTCGATTTCCCACAAAATCATCTTGAACAATAGTTCATTGATTTGATGATACATGATAAAAACCATCTCGTCGGGCAAGATGGTTCTTTGTATTTGCAGGTTGAGCAGCGCATCGGTCTGGATGTAATCCCAATATGTAATTGGTTTTGACCACAATAAGCCTTCGAGATGCGTATCAGTTTTTTGGCCGATTTCGGCGAATTTTTCGTCTAATTCCCTGAGTAGTTTATTGGTTGTATCGTTCATTATTTTTTCTTTGCTTTCACGGTAAACGGATATTTGAGGCCGCGGAAACCGTCAAGATCTGCTTTGAGCGACCCGACGGCAAGGCTGGCTTTGATTCGTACCGGAATTTTATTGTCGTCGTCTGAAATCCAGACAGTCAAACTTTCCTCTTCTTTGAAAACCCTTCCCGACTGCACGAGCGGACGGAAAATCATCGTTGGAATCGTGCCGTATTTGGTGTCGATATTTTCCGTGCCGAGATATTTTAGCCTGAACTTGATGATCTCATCGTCGAAAAACATATCAATCGTGACAGACTCGCCGGGTTTCATTCTGTCTATCGTAGGATAATTCCTCAGGAAATAAAATGCCGAAACAACGTCCTGTACATTCTCTGTCACGTTGATGCTGGCCTCTTTTTTCTTTTTGTAATCTTTGAC
>JAEWLD010000326.1 GCA_023393485.1 Bacteroidota bacterium | reverse complement strand
GGGTTATATTTCAGTCGATTACAGCCCGATCACTTTTGACGAAATCACGCGGTTCGTACATTCAACGTTCAATCCGATTTCAGAAGCCAAGCATTTGACATTTTCAATCGACCTCGACAACAACCTGCCGTCCGAGATTGAAACCGATTCGCAGCGGCTCAACCAAATCCTTAAAAACCTGCTGTCAAATTCCTTCAAATTCACTGAAAGAGGCGAAGTCAGCCTGAGGATTTACAAGGCACACAACAATTGGAAAATCAAAAACCCGAGCCTGGAAGCGGCCGAGACCGTGATTGCGTTTGAAATTGCCGACACCGGAATCGGCATTTCAAAGGAAAAACAAACCATCATCTTTGAAGCCTTCCAGCAGGCCGAAGGTTCAACCAGCCGCAAATACGGCGGCACAGGCCTCGGGCTTTCAATCAGCCGCGGCTTGTCTGATCTTTTGGGCGGCAGCATCGAACTTGAAAGCGAAAGCAACATCGGCAGTAGATTCACCTTGTTTTTGCCGTCTAAATTTGTCGCGCTTTCTGAAGACCATGTGGTTGTTGATGCAGAAATCACATCGGACACGATTGCGCCCGCAATGCCCGAACCATTGGCCAGGACGGCTTTGAAATCATCGCCGGCGGCCACGTTCAACCGCTCAGACATCGACTTGTTTTTTGTTGACGAGATCGGCGACGACAGGCTCGGGATCAAGCCAAACGACAAAGTGCTGCTCATTGTTGAAGACAACCTGACTTTTGCTCGGATCATGCTTGATCAGGCGCATGCACACGGGCTCAAAGCGATTGTCACGACCAAAGGCAATGACGTCATTGATTTCATCAACCAGTTCAATCCGGATGCGATCACGATGGACATCAACATGCCCGATACCAGCGGCTGGAAAATCCTTGACAGGCTCAAAACCGACTTCAATTTCCGTCATCTTCCGGTCTATATCATTTCGGGCGAAGACGACCGCACAACCGGCCTCAAGCGCGGCGCGAGGAATTATCTTGTCAAGCCGGTCAAAAACGATTCGCTCGATGCGCTCTTTGCCGATATCGTCAGTCTGGCCGATCGCCCTGCCAAACGAGTGCTTGTGGTTGACGACAACCCGATCGATCTCGGACGCGTGGTCGAGGCAATCAACGCAGATGACCTCACGATCACTACTGCGAAAACCGCCAACGAAGCCGTAAAACAATTGCGCAGCCAAACCTTTGACTGCATCATTCTCGATTTGGTCTTGCCCGATGCCGACGGTCTTGATATCATCGCGGAAATGGAAAACAGCATTTTGGGCAATGAAACCGCCGTAATTGTTCATTCGGCGCGCGACGTTAACAAAAAGCAGCGCGCAAGACTGAGCCGGTTTGCCAACCATATCATCACTAAAGGCACAGATTCGGTTGATGAGCTCACTGACAGGACTGCGATGGTTTTGCACCGGATGCATCGGGAATTGCCTGTTGGAATGCGCGAAAGGATCGAGTCGCACCATTTGAAAGACGATGTGCTGGTTGGCAAAAAAGTGCTGATTGTTGACGACGATATCCGCAATCTGTTTGCGTTGACCACGGCGCTCGAGCGTTTCGGGCTCGATGTGTTGAGCGCGGAAAGCGGCAAGGAAGCGATTTCAATACTCAACATCGCCAAGAACATAGACATTGTACTGATGGATATCATGATGCCCGAAATGGACGGCTATGAAACAATGAAAAACATCCGGATGGACGCCAGGCACAAAGACCTCACGATCATCGCCGTGACGGCCAAAGCGATGAAAGGCGACCGCCAGCGCTGCATTGAATCGGGCGCGTCAGATTATATCACCAAGCCGGTAAACGTCGATCAATTGTCATCATTGATGCGCGTCTGGCTTAAATAACAACCGTAAATGGAGAACAACCACAAAGTCAAACTTTTGCTCGTTGACGATAAAAAGGAAAATCTTTTGTCATTGCAGGTAATTCTGGCCAACAAGGGCTATGAGTTTGTTGAGGCGACTTCGGGGAAAGACGCGTTGCGGATTTTGCTCAGGAACCGCGACTTTGCGATTATCCTGATGGATGTCCAAATGCCAATTATGGACGGCTTTGAAACCGCCGAAATGATTCGCCAAAGCGAACGCCTCAAACACGTTCCGATCATATTTTTGACAGCCAACATGAATTCGGCCGAATACGTTTTCAAAGGCTATCAGGCAGGCGCGGTCGATTATATGGTCAAGCCGATATCGCCCGAAATTTTGCAGGCTAAAGTTGCGGTGTTCGCGGAATTGCATCGAAAGAACCAGGAATTGTCGTTTAAGGAAGAGCAGATGAAAATGCTCCACGACAACATTCTCCAGACCAATCACGAGCTTGAAGCCAGAAACCGCGAAGTTGAAAAACAGGCTTACGAACTCAGTGTCGCCAACAAGGAACTCGAGTCGTTCACTTACATTTCAAGCCACGATTTGCAGGAACCGCTGAGGAAAATCCAGACATATACGTCAATGATACGCGAACGCGAGCAATTGTCGGTGAATGGTGAACAGAATTTCGAGAAAGTCTGGAATGCGGCCGAACGGATGCGGCGGCTCATTGAAAGTCTACTAGTGTTTTCACATACAAAAGAAGCCGATCGCAAATTTGAACGGACCAATCTCAGGGCAATTCTCGAAGAAATCAAATCTGAAATGGAAGAAGCGCTCTTGGCCAAACGCGCCACGATTGACTGTACCGAACTCTGCGACGCAAACGTGATTCCGTTCCAGTTCACGCAACTCATGTACAATTTGATCAGCAATGCACTCAAGTTTTCCAAACCCGACATTCCGCCGGAAATAAAAGTAAAAGGCCGGATCGTAAAGGGCGCAGAGCTGCCTGAGGCCAAACTCTCGCGTGACAGGCAATACTGCCATATCATGGTTGAAGACAATGGTATTGGGTTTTCACCGCAGTTCAGCGAGAAAATTTTTGACATCTTCCAAAGGTTCCACAGCCGCGAGCAATATTCGGGCACCGGGATCGGGCTGGCAATCGTCAAACGCATTGTCGACAACCACAACGGCGTGGTCGTGGCGACGAGCGAGCCAATGGTCGGGGCAACATTCAACATCTATATTCCTGACTAGATTCTTCATAATTCTGCAATATTTAACTGACATCGCATAAAATTTTGTCTGTCGTCATGACTAATTTGTAGTGGAATTTAAATTTTAAAGTCATGGACAATAAGCAAGAAACAGGAAAAATAGACGATTCGAGAATCAACGTCAACGAATCCTACGAATTACAGTATTGGTCTGAAAAATTCGATGTCAGCCGTGACCGTTTGCGCGAAGCCGTTGAAGCCGTCGGGCCGATGGTCGAAAAAGTCAGGGAATATCTGTCAAAATAAACCGCTATGGAAAAAGGTAGAAAACCTGTGCCACGGAACAGCGATTTTGACAAACCAAGCGAAACTGCCAAATTGAGCGATTATCCCGATGGCAATCTCAGCAATCCCGATGCGCCGTAAGGCAGGACGATAGGCGAGGCGACCGATCCGTCAAAACTCGACCAAGCCTGGTAAAACCCATATTATGGCCACGAAAACAAAACTTTCGACTGATGCCGCCAAACTTTTGAAAAAGGCCGCGAAGGCAAAAATTCCATCCGAGGTAAAACCAATGCTCGCGACGCTGACCGGCGAGCCGTTTGATGATGCTGCCTGGTCTTACGAGGTGAAATGGGACGGCTATCGCGCGCTCAGCTATGTGGAAAATGGCAAGGTCAAAATCGCTTCGCGCAATAATAAATCCTTTACCGAAAAGTATTATCCGCTTGTCGCCGCAATGGCGCGTTGGGATTTCAATGCGGTTCTCGACGGTGAGATTCTCGTGATCGATGGCCGTGGTAAGGCCAATTTCAGTGCATTGCAAAACTGGCGAAGTGAAGCCGACGGCAATTTGGTGTATTATGTTTTCGATCTGCTGTGGTTTGAAGGTAAAAGCCTGGTTGATTTGCCGTTAGCCGAAAGGCAGGCCATTTTAAAGGAAATCCTTCCGGTGGACGATGATATTCGCCTCAGCAAGGTTTTTACCGCCAACGGGCTCGAATTTTACCAGGCCGCAAAAAACATGAAGCTCGAAGGCATTATGGCCAAAAGACTCGCGAGCAAGTATTTGCCTGACAGCCGATCGAAAGATTGGCTGAAAATCAAGGTCAACCAGCGGCAGGAAGTCGTCATTGGCGGGTTTACGCAAAACGAAGGCAGCAAAAAATTATTCAGTTCGCTGTTGCTCGGCGTTTGGGAGAATGGCAAACTCGAATACGTCGGAAAGGTCGGCACCGGATTTACCGACAGGTCGCAGCGCGAAATGATGACGCAATTCAAACCGCTCATCAGTAAAAAATCTCCGTTTTCGAGTGAACCCGATGTCAATAAACCGTCGCGATTCAGGCCGAATCCGCCAAAGGCTGTCGCAACCTGGCTCAAGCCTGAACTGGTTTGCGAGGTCAGTTTCGCCGAAATCACTTCAGACGGTGTTTTCAGGCATCCGTCGTTTGAAGGCATGCGGTCGGATAAACCGTCTGGCGAAGTCGTCATGGAAACCGCCATTGAAAAACAAATAGAGAAAAAAGCTGATGTCGATCCGATAAAGCTTACTTCGGCATCGTCCAAAACGCGGCAGACACTGCTCAATCCGAATGAGGAAACCCAAGTCAAAAAAATCAAAGGGCACAACCTCAAGTTCACCAATCTCAGCAAAATTTATTGGCCTGAAGACGGTTATACCAAGCGCGATCTATTCAATTATTATTATCAGTTCGCCGAATATATTTTGCCGCATCTCAAAAACCGCCCGCTGTCTTTGAATAGGTTTCCCAGTGGAATCCACGGCATGAGTTTTTACCAAAAAGACGTAAAAGGCAAAGCGCCTGATTGGGTGAAAACGTTCCCCTATAC
>JAEWLD010000252.1 GCA_023393485.1 Bacteroidota bacterium | reverse complement strand
TGGCCACAATCGGCAAACGAAAAGCAGTCGTCGATCTGCCCAAATTCCATTTCCACGGAAGGCTCGCATGGCTGACCTGGATGTTCGTGCACCTGATGCTGATTTTGAGTGTCAAGAACAAAATCATCATTTTTATCACGTGGGTTTACAGCTATTTCAATAACGACAGCACGTTGCGCGTATTGATCAAGCCGGTGACCAAAAAAGTCGACAACTGATTATTGCGCCTGACCACTCGGGTCAACCGCTTTGGTAAAAGTACTGTCGTGGTAAAATTTTACGGGCAGGTTGTTTTTCATGACGAGTTCAATTACTTGCATCGATTCAACCGGGCCGTCATCTGCGGCATTAGCACGTGAATAGTAAACGATCCCGCTGTCTTTGGCCAATTGCGCAAATTCGCCGTCGAGATTTTCGATGGTGATTTTTTTGCCGTTGGCAGTAATTTCACCTTTGGCTGACACATAGACTTTGACGTTCTTTTCGGCAGAAGCGGTTTCGTTGGCTTCTTTCTTTTCGTCGGTTTTACCATTACAGCCAAAAGCCAATGCCACGGCGAACAAGATTGAATAGCGTTTCATACATTAAATTTAACTGTGGTCAAGCGGTGACTTTTTGAGTAATTCGAGAATTTTCTGCTCAACCTGTTTGCTGTCCCAAATCGCGAAGATATTTGCCATGTCCATTACCTCGGCCATGATTTCGTTTTGCTTGTCGCCGATGGCAAGTGCTTCCGAATAAGGCCTGTGGCTAAAAGTGACACGGCTGTAAAGCGGCTGCCATTTTTCGGGATATTTGCCAGAGAATTTCTTCTCGATTTTCTTTTGCAACAGGAATTTTTCATCGGCGGTGCTCGAGCTCATTTCCATAAAATTGCGATACGACAGCTCGGCGATGGCATCGGTATTGGGTTTTCGGCTCAATTGGTATTCCGAAAAAATCCGCTGCCAGTCATCACCGTGTTTGTCAATCAAATCATTGAGTACCGTAATGTCTTCAAATCCGGCGTTCATGCCTTGCCCGTAAAAAGGAACGATCGCGTGGCAGGCATCGCCGATCAATGCAATTTTATCGGAATACGTCCACGGATAACACTTCATGGTCACGAGCGTACTCGTCGGGTTCTTGAAAAAGTCCTCGGCCAATTTGGGAATCACGTCAATAGAATCCGGAAAATTCTTTTCAAAAAACGCTTCAACCGACTGCCTGTCTTGAAGATTCGCAAACGAATTCTCACCTTCAAATGGCATAAACAGCGTACAGGTGAAACTGCCGTCGAGGTTCGGAAGCGCGATCAGCATATACTCGCCGCGCGGCCAGATATGAAATGAATTTTTGTCGAGTTTGTGCGTGCCATCGGGGTTTGCCGGGATGTTCAATTCCTTGTAACCGGTATCGAGGAAATCCTGCGAATAATTGAACATGCTTTGGCGTTGCATTCGGTGGCGGATTCTTGAAAATGCCCCGTCGGCGCCGAAAACGATGTCGTGCTTGACATCGGTCCATTCGCCGCGCTCGGTCTCGCCGATATGAAGCGTCGCATCGGCCAAGGTAACGTCCCAGATTTTTTCCTCGAAATGAAATATTGCGCCGGCCTTTTCTGCTAGATCGATCATCTTTCTGTTCAAAACCCCGCGTGAAATCGAGTAAATGCTTTCACCGTCTTTGCCATAGGACTGGAATTTAATTTCATCGCCGATATGGATCGCACGCTTGTCCATCGGTATCGCGATCGCACGCACTTCATCGCCGATGCCGACGCCATCCAGCGCTTTCCAGCCTCGATGAGACATCGCGAGGTTGATCGACCGGCCTGAAAAAGTGATTGTCCGGATGTCAGGACTCCGGTCATAGACGTGAACCGAATGCCCTTGTTTCTTAAGGTAAATCGCGAGCAAAGACCCGACAAGTCCAGACCCTACAACCGCTATGTCCAATGGTTTTTGCATCGCAAAATTATTTGTTGTGGAAATCGATTTTGCTTCCGGTCGGCAGGCCGTTATTTTTGGCCAACACGCCGCACATGTGATACAACATGCGCGCACCGACGTTGCCGTCCCAGTCATCTTCACCAGGGGCAACCTCAACAAGATCGAAACCGATGATTTCCTTGCCGCTGTCTGCAAGCCTGCTCAAAAGATAAGCGGCTTCCTCAAACGAAAATCCGCCCGGAACCGGCGTGCCTGTGTTGGGACAATACCACGGATACATGCCGTCTATATCAAAACTGATAGCGACTTTCTGCGGCAGCTGCGCGATGATGTCGTCACATTGCTGCATCCAGTTTTTACCGCGAAAAGTTTCGGCTTTGAGATCCATGTCGGTATGCACGTTGACGCGGACATCTTTTTGGGCGACTTCGACTTCCTGCTTGCAAAAATCGCGGATGCCGACCTGTACCAGTTTCGTGATTTGCGGCAGTTGCAGTGCGTTGTACATAATCGATGCATGCGAATAAGTGAAGCCTTCGTAGGCAATCCGCAAATCCATATGCGCATCCAGGTGAAGGATTCCGAAACTGTCGTGGATTGATGCCAACGCTTCGTAATAACCCAGTGGCGTTGAGTGATCGCCGCCAAGTAGCACGACTTTCTTTCCGCGATTCATCCAGTATAGGGTACGTTCGCGAACTTCTTCTTTGAGCTGTCTGCAAACGGCGTTGATTTTATCGAGGTCACTTTGCAGCGCCGAATTATTTTCAATGATTTCGCCGCTTTCAAGCGCTTCGATGACAGGCTGTGCCATCGCTTTATACCTGACACTGTCCTTGCCCCAATTTGTGGTGTGTTCGCCGATATCGAGATACATGCCGAGTTTCCACAGTTCGGGAAATTCCTGATGGTGCAAATCAACCTGGAACGACGCGTCCAGAATCGCTTCCGGGCCTTCCGACGCGCCCGCACCATAACTGACGGTCACTTCCCATGGCACTGGAATGATTATGATTTCGCTTTCATCTGCTGTAAACGGCAGGCCGTAAATGCTTTGATCGGCCAGGCCGGGTTGCGACGGATCGAAACTTTCTATTTTTTGTTGCTTGTTCATTTTCTTGGTCGTTGGTGGTTGGTCATCGGCCGCTGGATTTGCGGTGGCTAAAATCAACCTTATTCTCTAAACTATGATGTCCGTTGTGATTAATGCAGCGATAAAATGCCTCGTTTTAATATTTGGCCGAATTCATACATGTCTTCAAACGAACAATACAACGGCACCGGTGCGAGCCTGATGACATTGGGTTCGCGCCAGTCGGTGATGACTCCGTTCTGCATCAGGTAATCAAATAAGGCGCGGCCTTCACCGTGTAAAAATACCGATAACTGGCAGGCACGCTGCGCCGGATCGGACGGTGTAATGACTTCGAATGTACTGTCGACATCCTTATCAATTTCCTGAAGGATAAATTCCAGATATGATGTGATTTTATCGCGTTTTGCGATCAATGCGTCCATCCCGATTTCGGCAAACATTTCAACTGAAGCAAGATACGGCGCCAAGGTCAATACCGGCAAATTACTGATTTGCCAACCGTCCGCGCCATTGACCGGATCGAATTCGGGTTCCATTTTAAAACGTCGCTCTTTATTATGACCCCACCAACCGGCAAAACGCGGTAAATCCGGATCGTCGTGGTGTTGCTTGTGTACAAAGCAACCCGACGCATTGCCGGGACCGGAATTCATGTATTTGTAACTGCACCATGCCGCAAAATCCACACTCCAATCGTGAAGTTCGAGCCTGATGTTGCCGGCGGCGTGGGCCAAATCCCAACCTACATATGCTCCGGCTTCATGACCGGCCTCGGTAATTGTTTTGATATCGAAAACCTGACCTGTGTAATAATTCACTCCGCCGATGAGCACAAGGGCGAGCTGGTCACCGACTTCTTCGATCTTGGCGATGATGTCCTCATGCCGAATATTGTGTTCACCGGCGCGACGCTTGACTTCGACGATCGCTTCGTGCGGATTGAATCCGTGGAAACGCACCTGGCTTTGAATCATATATTGATCGCTCGGGAATGCTTTTTCTTCGCAGATGATTTTGAAGCGCTTTTCGGTCGGGCGATAGAATGAAACCATCATCAGGTGCAAATTGACCGTTAATGTATTCATGACGGTAACTTCTTCAGGCAACGCGCCAACAATCGCACTTAGCGGATTGGCAAAACGTTCGTGATAATCCCACCACGGTTTGTCTGCGTAGAAATGTCCTTCGACGGCCAGCTTGGCCCAATCGTCCATGACCTCATCGACATATTTTTTTGCGCGGCGCGACTGCAGCCCAAGTGAATTACCGGTAAAGTAGATAACCTGCCGACCATTGACCTGCGGAAAAAGAAATTCGCCGCGATAGCTCGCGAGTTTATCTTCGGCATCGAGGCTGCGCGCAAATTCGCGTGTATTTTCAAAATTCATCGGTTGTGTTTTATGGTTTGTAAAAATAGCGAGAAATCAGGGATGCGACAAGGAAAATTGCTTAAACGCTTTAACAAAAGCTGCGGGTTTCCCGTAACAGTGAAAATCAAAAAATCAATAGGGATAACACGCGCCCCTTCCCTGAAGGTAAAATACAATTTTTAATCACTCACTATTACTGCAAAACCGTACATAATACTAAAACTTCCGGAAATTTATCCCGATAACGACAAGTCCAGGCGCTGCGTCTCAAGCCTCGGCCTGCAAAAAGCTGCGACCCAAAAAAATCATAAAAATATTTTGCGCAACCAAAAAGTTGCATATATTTGCAACGCAACAGTTGCGCATTTTTTATGAAACGAGATATTTTCCAGGCATTGGCCGACCCGACCAGAAGAGCGATTTTAATGTTACTCGCAACCCAGGCAATGACGCCTAATGCAATTGCCGAACACTTCGACATGACGCGGCAAGCCGTATCAAAACATATCCAATATTTGGCCGACAGCGACATAATCGGGCTGGAGAAATCCGGGCGAGAAATCAGATATCACGTAAATCCTGACGAAATGAAAGCACTTGAAACATGGCTGCAGCAGTTTAAAGACTTGCTTGAAAAACGATTCAGCCAATTAGACGATTTATTAAACAACTTAAATAAACAACCATGAAAACGAATCTTTCAATGAATTTTTCCGTAGACCGGGAAAACAAGAAAATTACAGTCGATCGCGAATTTGCGGCGACACAAGACAAAGTTTGGCAAGCCTGGACAACGCCGGAGCTGCTTGACCAATGGTGGGCGCCAAAACCTTGGAAGGCCAACACAGTTTCGATGGATTTTAAAGAAGGCGGCCGTTGGCTGTATTACATGCAAGGTCCTGAAGGCGAAAGACATTACAGCTTTGCCGATTACAAATCAATCAATACCGGAAAAAGCTATACCGCAACCGACGGCTTTTGCGACGAAAAAGGCAACATCAACCGCGAATGGCCGGGCTCAACCTGGAACACTACTTTCACAGGCAAAGACGATTCAACGATGGTCAACATCATCATTTCCTTTGACAAGCTTGAAGATCTTGAGAACATAATCAAAATGGGCTTTAAGGAAGGCTTTACGATGGCGATGGAGAATCTGGATGAGATTTTTGCCGGTAAATGAGTTACAATTTAGAAGAATGTAGGCTTCGTGCGTAGCACATTGATTGATCTGCGTTAGCGATTGGAGCAAAGTACCGCGTACTGCGAAAAGCGCGGTAGCGGCGAGCAATATGAGTTCGCAAATGGGGCGCGCAAAATGCGATCAGCTTTTTGCAAGCCAAATGCGATAAACTTTTTGCGAGCCGATAAACGCCCAAATAAAAAGCCTGTCTATTACGACAGGCTTCTTGCTTCTTGGCTCTTGCAGCGAAGCGGTCTTGCTCCTTAAAGGATCAACATCGCGTCACCGTAAGAATAAAAATTATAACGTTCCTTTATTGCCTCGTCGTAAGCTTTTTTCAACAGATCATGGCCGACGAACGCAGAAACCATCATCAACAACGTAGATTTCGGCGTATGAAAATTGGTGATCATGCAATTGGCGATTGAAAAATCGTGTGGCGGAAAAATGAATTTGTTGGTCCAGCCATCATACGGATTCAGGGTTTTAGACGCCGAAACCGAAGATTCGATCGCACGCATCGACGTTGTGCCGACCGCGCAAATCCTTTTGCGTTTGGCAATGCCGTTGTTGACAATGTCGCACGCTTCCTGGGTAATGCGCAATTCCTCAGAATCCATTTTGTGCTTTGACAAATCTTCTACCTCAACCGGGTTGAATGTACCCAAACCGACGTGAAGCGTGATTTCTGCGAAGTTCACACCTTTAATCTCCAGGCGTTTCAACAAGTGCTTTGAAAAGTGCAGGCCTGCCGTTGGTGCAGCGACGGCGCCTTCTTCTTTGGCGTAAATGGTTTGGTAGCGCTCGGCATCGTCTTCGGTGACTTCGCGGTTGATGTATTTCGGGATTGGCGTTTCACCAAGCTCGGTCAATTTGTTTCGGAACTCATCATACGAGCCGTCGTAAAGGAAACGCAGCGTACGGCCGCGCGAAGTCGTATTGTCGATGAC
>JAEWLD010000215.1 GCA_023393485.1 Bacteroidota bacterium | reverse complement strand
ATTTCAAGCAAATTCATTGGGTTCTGCGCGGCCACTTCGAGATTGTCGGGAATTTTAAGCGCAATCGAATCAATCACTTCAAAACCCTGATGCTCGATATAATCGACAACCAAATCAGTCAGCGGCCGCATATACGGCGTGATGATCGATATTTTCTTTGCGCCCAAAACCTTGAGACCGTTAATCAGTGCGCCGGCGCTGGTAACAATCGGCGTCGGAAAACCGTTGGCGATCGTCTCCTGATGGAGATTGACCTCAGAGACGCAGTGATAGCCGCGGCCCATGCTCATGATCGCCACCAGACAGGCATACCCCATGACATCGACGTGCGCATCAGAGAGTTCCGTCGCGCATTTGAGGCTCATCGCGTCCATCGCTTCAAGTTCTTCCTTGGTCACTTTTTTCATCCGCATCCGGCTGGAATGAAACGTAAACCGCTCGGGCAAAATGGTTTCACGCGCGCGGAAAATCGCCGGAATCTCGGTTTCCATGGTGACGTTTGACGATGGGACAATTTGCCCGATTCTGTATTTTTTCATTTGTTTAATTCCTCTATTTTTGATTTGGGCGTTTCGCCGGCTCGCAAGAAACGAATCTCATTCGGCTTCCAAAAAGCTAATCGCATTTTGCGCGCCCCGTTTGCGTGGCTCGCCGCCGCCGCGCTATCCGCTATATCTTTTGCTTGCTGCGCCGCAAAAGGATGCCGCTGCTATCGCTAACGCTGCTTTCAATTGTCAATTTACTTCGCTGCGCTACGTACAGTTCAGCCTTCGGCTTCGGGTGTCAATTCCTTCACCGTATTGGTCAACGTTCCAATGCCTTCAACTGTCGCCTCCACAACATCACCGTCCCACATCCATTCCTGTGGATTGCGGCCGGCACCAACGCCTGCGGGTGTTCCGGTTGCGATGATGTCGCCCGGTTCAAGGGTAAAAACGGTACTTAAATCCTCAATCAGGTCGTTGATATTGAACAACATGAATTTGGTGTTTGAATTTTGCTTCTCGACGCCGTTGAGTTTCAATGACAAATTGAGATTGTGTGGGTTTTCGATCTCGTCTTTGGTCACCAAAACCGGTCCCATCGGCGCAAAAGTATCCTGGCCTTTTGAGACGATCCACTGGCCCGAGCGGCGGCAGTCGCGCGCAGAAATATCATTGATCACCGTATAGCCAAAGACATAATCAAGCGCGTCTTCCTTTTTGACGTATTTTCCGTTTTTCCCGATGATGACCGCGAGTTCACACTCCCAGTCGAGCTGTTGTGTCAGTTTCGGGTTGAGAATGATTTCGGTATTTGTTCCGGTCACGGCAGTCGGCGGTTTTGAAAAAATCACGGGCTGCTGCGGCAATTCTTTTGAAGTGTCCAGCGTACGCGCGCTTTCTGCGACGTGTTCGGTGTAATTGAGGCCAATGCCGATGATGTTTTTGCGCGGTTTGGGAATAGGCGCGAGGATTGTCACTTCTTTTTTCGGGATTGAACAGTCTGCAATCAGGTTTTCACTCGCATGGCGGAGCGCGTCGTTGATTTTTGAGACTTCGTCCAGGCCCGCATCGATCATTTCGAGCATCGTTTTCGGATATTCCACATTGGTACGCTGCCCGAAACGCTCAAGATCGATAATGGTGTCGTTGTTTAAAATGCCGATTTTTTGTTCGTCGGCCGCTGCTTGGTAGGTAAGTAGTTTCATTTATTGTTTGAGTTGCGCAAGATCGTAACCATTCGCCCGGCATCTTCGCGCAATTGTTAATTATTGATTGTTGATTACTAATTGATTCCCGCCATTTTCTTCATAGGCTTTTTCCTGATATAATCCGAGGCTTTCAATCACGGGCAAATCGTGAAACGAAAACAGGACTGCGTCTTCGGTTCCCGATAAATTGACGTGTTCGTGCCACGCCCACGAAGGAATACAAAAAATGTCTCGTTCTTTCCAGTCAAAGCGCTTTCCGTTGATAACCGAATAGCCCTTGCCTTTCGCGCACTGGAACACGAATGATCCGGTGTGTTTATGCGCGTTGGTATGCTCACCGGGGCGCAGCAACTGGATTTGAGCACCCAATGTTTGCATGACATGTCCGCCGGTCAGCGGATTTGAGTATTGCATCAAAATCCCATCGTACGGTGAGCCTTCGCTGATTTTTGCGGCTTCCAAAAGCGCCGGATAAACCTGTTTCCAGGAATATTTGAAAAGCGGAGAATAGGGTTTGTCCCAAACCAAATCAGCCGGAATCACGCCCGATCCGTGGAACGACATCGGTGAGAAATTGACCGGTTTTTCCAAAGGTTGCTTGCCGTCAAAAACCGCATAATCATTAGCCTCAAGCGCGTTGACAAGCGGAATGTCGAGCCCGTCCTGCCAAATACAGGTTTTGCCGCCTTCGGCCACGCCGTGCTCATGCCAGGTTGAATTCGGCGTGATCACAAAATCGTTGACCTCAAAAGTGATTTTATTGCCGTCAACGACGGTATAACCGCCTTCGCCTTCCATGATAAAGCGCAGGGCAGAAGCTTTATGACGGTGCGCCGACGTGCTTTCGCCCGGTCGCGTCACCTGAATTCCGGTATATAGCCAGCCAACTGCTGCAGAAACATCGCGGCGTTTGTCGTTGACCAGGTAAACGACGCGGCGTCCGGCCTGTTCGGGCGTTACGAGTTCGGATGATTTGAGCACAAGCTCACGCAAATCGTCATATTTCCAAAGCATCGGAACCGAACTGGCGCGAGGTTCCCACGGTTCAATGTCATTGGCGACGGTCCAGAGCGCGCCGGCGCCGAGGGTTTCGAGTTCGGCGTAATAGGCTTCAAGTTCGGGCGTGTCCTTGACGCGGGCGCGGCCGATGACGTCATCAGAATATTTTCCTTCCATGTTGTGGGTCGAAAAGCCGAAAATCAATAGCCAAAAGTGTAGTCGGCGTTGATTTCGGGTTGTTGTTTCAAATCTACGATTTTATTTGCTTTTGTCGATCGGGTCGGGCGGTCACTTTTTGTTGAACTCCTCGTGATTATCGACAAATGTGATTTTCCGTGTCGGTGCCGTATTGACGCGCAAATCAAAAATGTCAAACCGGTTATAATGTCCGAGAATATCATGCATTTGTTTGGGCTGGATGCACTTTTCAAGATCGATGTCGGCATAAACAATTCCTTCATCGTCAACGAGCGGCTGGCCGATAACCGCGCCGTTCGGACCGATGAATCCTGAAAAAGCCGAATTTTTTCGCGTCAATAGTTCGGTCGAATTTGGCACATCGGCCTTCATGGCGTCCATAATTTCGGGCGAAATGGTTGAACACGACACGATCGTAAACAATTTCCCTTCGAACGAATGTGCCGCCGCCCTGATCTTTATCGCTTCCGCCATGTCGTAATCGGGCGGGGCGACCGGCAATGAGATATAATTTGCGATGTGGACGAGTTCGCCCTGGGAGAGCAATGTAAATCGCGCCAAAGTGTTCGTATTTTCACCGCATGCCAGCGTTCCGATCGGCCCGATTTCAGTGTCGTAAACTTTCAATGATGAGCCGTCGCCTGAAGTCCAGGTCAGTTTTTCAGCCCAGGACGGGACAAGTTTGCGGTGTTTGCCAATCAGTTTTCCGGTATTGTCTATGATCAGATTCGTGTTATAGATTTCGCCATAGCTTTGGCCGCGTTCGTTGATTCCAATCACGATATGGATGTTGTTTTCTTTTGCGGCACCAAGCAACCGGTCGATCTCAGGCGATGGCACTGCAACCGAAGCCTTGTAAAGTTTTTCATACCACGCGCTGCCTTGAACCGGTGTCATGATCCAGTTCCAGTATGGGTAACCCGCGATGAAAACTTCCGGAAACGCAATCAGCTGCGCGCCATTGGCGGCCGCTTCCTTTATAAATGAAATCGTTTTGTCTATCGTCTTTTCGACATTGAGAAAAACCGGCGAGGTCTGAACCGTGGCGGCTTTGAATCTTGAAAACTCCATAAATGAAAATTGAGGCCTAAAGTTACGGATTATTCGGCGATGTACCGATTGATTCTTTCGCGGGTTTGGTCTGAAAACGCTTCAGCCCTGATACCGCCGGCGTCTTTGTCAAGCCCGACATTGACCAACGTCACTTCGCCTTCGAGGCATGTCGATCCATCGTGGTGCGAAAAACGAAAGCCACAAGTGACCGACGCGCCGCCGAGTTTGATTACCCAAAGCGATTTTTCAAGCACATCGCCAATTCGCGCGGGTTTTTTGAAGCGCACGTTCAAGTCGACCGTCGGAATGCCTTTGCCATGGTGGTGCATTTTTGAAAACGGCCTCTCGAGCGCTTCGGCAAACCAGTCTTCTACAAGATCGTTGAGCATCTCAAGAAAGCGCGGATAAAACACGATGCCGGCATAATCGACATGTTTGAAGCGGATGGTTTCGGGTTTTGAAAATGTCATATTAAAAACTTTCGGCCGTGGCCTTTTTCCAATCGTAATACAAGTTGTCGGGAACGGTTTCGGCCTGGAGCAGGCAGCCTTTTTTGAGTTCGGGAAACAGTTCGGCAAATGTTGCTATCTTGGTTTTGTCGATGCGCATCGATACACAACCGCGCCCGACTTTATCGGGATGATCGACGCCGGCCGATGCCATCAATTCCATCGCCGCCTTAACCGTTTCATGTTGGTAACGTGCCACGCGGACGCTTTTTTGCTCGGGAACAAGCCCTTTTGTCAATCTCGGATCTTGGGTGGCGACGCCGGTCGGACAAGTGTTGGCGTGGCATTCCAAAGCCTGGATGCAGCCCAGGGCAAACATCATCCCCCGCGCGGAATTGCACAAGTCGGCGCCCATTGAAAGCGCACGGATGATATCAAAGCCACTGATGACTTTGCCGCTTGCGATGATCTTGATCTGGTCTTTCAGATCAAACCCTACAAGTGCATCGTAAACAAAGGCCAATGCATCGCGCAAAGGCATGCCGACATGATCGGAATATTCAATCGGTGCAGCGCCCGTTCCGCCTTCGCCGCCGTCAACTGTAATGAAATCAAGATAGGTTTTGGTCTGGACCATTGCTTTGCAAATCGAGAGGAATTCAGACCTGTTTCCGACGCAAAGTTTCATCCCGATGGGTTTGCCGCCTGAACCTTCGCGCAATGTCCGGACAAAAGCCATCATTTCAAGCGGAGTGGTAAAGACCGAATGGCGTGGCGGTGAGAGAATGTCGCCGCCTTTTTTGACGAGCCTGATCGCAGCGATTTCATCTGTCACTTTTTCTTTGGGCAAAATGCCGCCGTGACCAGGTTTCGCGCCTTGCGAAAATTTGATTTCGATCATCTTGACGTTGTCGTAATGCGCGCGTTTGGTGAATTGCTCGAGTGAGAATTTCCCGTCGTCATCGCGGCATGAAAAATAGCCCGTGCCGATGTTCCAGACCACGTCGCCGCCTGGTTCCAAATGATAGGGAGATAATCCGCCTTCGCCCGTATTGTGGAAAAATCCGCCTTGTTTGGCGCCTGAATTTAGTGCAAGGATTGCGTTTTTGCTCAACGAGCCGTAGCTCATCGCGCTGATGTTGAACAAGCTCGCCATGTAAGGTTTCGAGCATTGCGACGATCCGATCCTGACTTTCGGGTTCTGGTCGATGTCCTTAAACGCAATCGCTTTGATGCTGTGGTTTACCCATTGATAGCCTTCGTCATAGACGTCAAGCTGCGTCCCGAACGGATGCATGTCGTTTTCCTTTTTGCTGCGCTGGTAAACCAGGCTGCGCTGCAGGCGGTTGAACGGCCGGCCGTTGATATCCGATTCCACAAAATACTGCCGCATTTCAGGGCCGACGCCTTCAAGCAGGTAACGCATGCGGCCAAGCAGTGGGAAATTGCGCCTGATCGCGTGTTTTGACTGGAACATATCGTGCAAACCCATCACGATAAGCGGCACGAAGAAAATCAGCAGGAAAACAAATTTCCAGTTGATATAGCTCAGTATTGCGGTCAGCAATAAAAGCCCGATGGCAAACCAGATGAATATTTTGCGCATAATTACAATTTGATGAATTTTGTGGTTTGGACGGCTTTGCCTGAAAAAGCCTGTATGATGAATGTGCCCGACGAAAGATTGTCAATATTGATTGCATTTGCACCAGAATTTTCGGTCAGCACTCGTCGCCCTAAGACATCGAAGATCACTACCTTATCAATAGTAATCCCATCAGCCGATTGGATATACAAGGTGTTTTCGGCCGGATTTGGATACACTGATAAACCAGTCGAAAAGTCCGCAACGCCCAAAATGTCGGGTGCAAATTTCACGATCCACATATCGGTCGCGCCGTAAAGCGATGTAATGTCACCGTCGGTTGACGCAGTTTCGGCCACGAAGGCAAAGCCGCCATCGGTGCTGGCAATTACCCGATATGGAATTTCAAGCTGCGTCCCGCCGTAATTTTTCTGCCACAACAGATTACCGTCGCTGTCGATTTTAAAAAACCAACAATCATAAGAGCCGTAAGAAGAAGTAAGGTCGCCGTTGGCCGAAGTCGACGAACTCGAGATTACATATCCGCCGTCAGTTTCAGCAATACTGGTCAGCTCTTCATTTCCGCTGCCGCCAAATGTCTTTTGCCATACGAGCGCGCCGGCGGTGTCGAGTTTTAAAACCCAGACATCGGTGCCGCCGTGATTGCCGCTGACCATTCCGTTGTTTGAACCGGTGGCGCCCGATAGGATGTAGCCATCGTCGGTAACGAGTATTTGGTCGCAGTAATCACTGGCCGTCCCGCCGTAAGTTGATTGCCACTCAATGGCGCCTGCGCTGTTTAATTTGGTTACCCAAATATCATGGCTGCCCATGTTGGACGTTACATCGCCGTTGTTTGACATCGTTGAACCGCCGGTAATGAACCCGCCGTCAGGTGTTTGTGCGACCGACGCGATAAAATCCTGCCCGGTGCCGCCATAAGTCTGTTGCCATTGGATTGATCCCGCAGCGTCGAGTTTTACGAGCCATTGATCACTGGAACCGTGATTGCTGGTAATATCGCCGTTATTCGATCTGGTATTTCCGCCGACTGCATAACCGCCATCAGCTGTTTGAATGATGTCGCCGATAAAATCCTGGTTGCTTCCGCCAAGTGATTTGCTCCATTGCAGATTGCCCGACGCATCGGTCTTGGCAATCAAAATATCCCAGTCGCCGTGGTTTCCTGTTGCGTCAAAATCATTCGAATTCGATATTCCGGCGATTACAAATCCGCCATCTTGGGTCTGTGTGAGATAGCC
>JAEWLD010000208.1 GCA_023393485.1 Bacteroidota bacterium | reverse complement strand
CAATACGGTGTCTAACATGTCGTCGTCGCGCGCCCTTCGCGATGTCACCGAAAAGCACGGCGGGCAATATCAGGCCAGCGCGGTAGGCGAGGTGAACGTCGTTGAACTGATGAAAAAGAACAATGCGATCATCGGCGGCGAAGGCAACGGTGGTATCATTTACCCTGAATTGCACTACGGCCGCGACGCGCTGGTCGGCGTGGCTTTGCTGTTGACGTATTTGGCAGAAAAGCGAATGAAATTATCCGAACTCCGAAAAACCTATACCGCGTATTTCATGAGTAAAAACAAGATTGAGCTGACGCCCGAAATCGACGTCGATAAAATTTTGGTCAATATGGCCGATAAATACAAAGCTGAGCCAATTTCAACGATCGACGGGGTGAAAATCGACTTTGCCGAGAATTGGGTGCATTTGCGAAAATCGAATACCGAGCCGATCATCAGGATCTACACCGAAGCCAAATCACAGGCCGCAGCCGATGCGCTTGCGCTTAGGATTATGGATGAAATGAAGGAAATCGCACAGGTTTAGCGCGAGTCCAGATTATCCAAAAATAAAAAAGCGTCCACACGGACGCTTTTTTGATGATGATTGAAACCTTACAATGATGCGAGGATTTCACCTTTTGAATTCACGACAATTTTTTTGGTATCGCCAGCCCTGGTAAGTTTGATGTTATACTGGCTTTTTTTGATATCACCGTTTTCCTGTGTGTACAGGTATTTGTCTTTGACCATTTGCCAGCCGGGAAACGCGCGGTAAACAGAGTAGATTACAGCTGTGGGCAGGTGGACGTCATCTTACTTTTCAACTACAGACATCAATTTTCCTTTCTCGTTATAGGTAGCGACAAGCGATCCGTTTTTGACTTCCATTGTTACCAGGTATTTTTCATAACCTTCGAAATCCTTACCCAGATCATAGGCTACAAATGCATTTTGCAAATCGCGGACTTTTGGATCCGGATGATTGAGTTCGCGGACATATACCGAAAAATCCTCTCCGGCTTTTTTGATCACGATTTCAGGCAGTGCGGTGGTTTCGACTTTAGCCTGGGCCGCGGTCGGGACGGTTTCCACGGGTTGGGCATAAGCGCCAAACACCGATAAAATAAAGCAACGGATAATCCATTTCATGATAATTAGATTTAAAATTAATAATGATTGATGAGTCAGGCTTACAGTTTCTTCCCCTGGATTAGTGTAGGGATTCAATAGAGTTGCATCAAGATCTGAACGATCTTGTATGCATTAGTAAGTGACACGGAGGATTTGTTACGGGATAATTGGCAAATGTATCGCGATATTTCAAATTAAATTAATTGACTGTCAATTAGTTATAAACAATCGCGCGATTTTAGGCCGGGTGTAAGGAAGCCCTTTCAGGCCGTGCAAAATATGTAAGTTTAAACTTTCCCGTCGCGAAATTAGGTTTTTTCGCTTTGACGATTGGCCACCTGATGAATAAGATCGGCCTGCGCCGGATTGATTTTTTTGACCGCTTCGGTGACAGTGAACCAGCCGCCTTTATCGACTTCGGGAATCGTCAGTTGTTTTCCCGATTTTGGTGGCCACTCGATGTCGAAAGTATTGCTGTTGATGCCATCGGCGTTGATGTCGCCTTCAATTGCCCAGGCGTTGATGGTTTTGCCCGACTTCATTTTTATCGGATTCAAATGCGAAAAACCACCGGCAAGCTTTGTTCCTGTTTCTTCTTCGAACTCGCGGACTGCGGCATCCAGCGGATTTTCGTCATCGGCAAATTCTCCTTTTGGAATAGACCATGCGCCTAGGTCTTTGTTTTTCCAAAACGGGCCGCCCGGATGCACGAGGAAGAAACGCAGCCCGTCATCGGTTTTTTTATAAAGCAATATGCCTGCGGATTGTTTCATCAGTATTCATTGAAAATGCGGTAGACGACCATCACGATTATTCTGATTACAAAGTAAACCACAAGCAGTATCCGTGCATTTTTGTTTTTGACCAGCAACATGCAGATCAGTGTAATGACAACCATCGCGCTATCGGTTATCCAGCCCAAAACGTTGTAAATAGGACCGATCGTGTTGTAATCGATATTGCCGGCCGCATCCCGGAATAACACGGGCGCGACCAATTTTTGCGCCGCGAGCCAAATCAGGATAACGAATATTTCGGCCGCGAGCAGTGACAATAATATGTTGATTGTGTGTTTCGGATTTTCCCCGTTCACAAGGTTGTCACCACATGTGCCGCAGTATTGCTGGTTTTCTTCGCGCGATTTGTAACAGTTCAGGCAGGCCATATTTTTTTATGTGAAGATATTAAAACAGCCTGACATTCGCGAGTGTGAATTTAACATCTGATTTTTAAAATTGATTATCTTTACGCGGCAAATAAAACGCTATGCCGACCGTAGAAACCGCAACATCGCTCGAACAGTATTTCAGTAAATTCCGCGAGAATATCATTGGGATTGACCAGAATTTCAATTCACCTTTCGGCGAGAAAAAGATCATCTATACAGATTGGACGGCGTCGGGGCGTTTATACCGACCGATAGAGGAAAAGATGATCAATGACTTCGGGCCGTTCGTCGCCAATACGCATACCGAGACAACGGTTTCGGGGACGGCAATGACGATGGCTTATCACCAGGCGCGTCACATCATCAAAAAGCACGTCAACGCATCGCAAGACGATGTTTTGATCACCGATGGCAGCGGCATGACCGGCGTGGTCAATAAATTCCAACGGATTCTTGGACTGCGCGTTCCGGAAAATCTCAAACCTTTTACCGAAATCCCCGAGGAGAAGCGGCCGGTGGTTTTTGTTTCGCACATGGAGCATCACTCAAACCAAACCTCATGGCTTGAAACGATTGCGAAAGTTGAGGTGATTCCGGCTTGCGAGAAAGGCTTGCTGTGTCTTGACAGTTTCGCTGCGTTGCTCGAAAAATACAGCCGTTACACACTTAAAATAGCCTCGATTACGTCATGTTCAAATGTGACGGGAATCCGGACGCCGTACCACGAAGTTGCCAAAATGATGCACGGCGCTGGCGGCGTTTGTTTTGTTGATTTTGCGTGTTCGGCGCCGTATGTTGACATTGATATGCATCCCGAAGATCCAAAAGCGTATCTCGACGCGGTTTTCTTTTCGCCGCATAAATTTCTTGGCGGACCGGGCACTTCCGGGGTTCTGATCTTCAACCGCAAATTGTACCACAATATGGTTCCCGATCATCCGGGCGGCGGAACTGTGAGCTGGACCAACCCGTGGGGCGAGCATAAATACCTCGACAACATCGAAGACCGTGAAGACGGCGGAACTCCGGGCTTTTTACAGGTCATCAAAACCGCACTCGCAATTAAGCTTAAAGAACAAATGGGTGTTTCCCATATTCTGGAACGCGAACACGAAATCGTCGATTATGTTTTCGGCGCGCTCGGTAAAATACCCAATGTCAACATTTTGGCCGGGCAGCACAAAAATAGGCTGGGTGTCATTTCATTTTATATCGATGGGCTGCATTTCAATCTCGGAGTCAAATTGCTCAACGACAGGTTCGGCATACAGACGCGCGGCGGCTGCAGCTGTGCCGGTACTTACGGTCATTATCTGTTGCATGTCGATCGGGAATTGTCGCACGCGCTGACCGATAAAATAACCGCGGGAGATTTAATCGAAAAACCGGGATGGATCAGAATGTCAATCCATCCGACGACTACAGATGCCGAAATCCGCTATGTCTGCGAAAGCATTCAGGCGTTGGCTGAAAATTTCGAATACTGGGGCAAAGATTACACTTATGAGAAATCGACCAATGAATTTGTCCACAAAGATGCCCGGCCGACCGAAGCCGACATGGTGAATAATTGGTTTAAACTGTAGCGACTATTTACGCTTTCCTTCGGTTTTCCAGCGTTTGTGCGTCCAGAGATAATATTCGGGCGCTTCGTTGATCTGCCTTTCGACGCGCTTCATGAATTCTTCCGAAATCTCGTAATTGGGAATGTTTCGGACATCTTCGGCCAGCGGTTCGAATGTGGCTTCATAGTAGCCGCGGCGCACTTTTCTGACGCGAAGGAAAATCATATTCATATCAAATATTTTCGCGAGACTTTCAGCGCCAGTATGGATCGGGCTGTGAATTCCCATAAAATTGGTCCAATGATGCGCTTTTGAAAGCCGCGGCGATTGGTCGCTCGCAAAACCATAAACGCCCAAAACGCCACTGATTTTATTCTGCTCGATGACTGACTTGGTTTCCTTGGTCGTAATCAAGGCTGCCTTGAATTTAGAACGGATCTCGCGCACGAGCTTGTCAAAATACCTGTTGGCAATCTGCTTGTAAATCGCGTAGCCGCGGAAAGTGATTTTGCTGTTCATCGAGATTACCCATTCGTAACTCGCGTAATGCGCGCACATCAAAGCGATGTTTTTGCCTTTTTTTTCAAGATCGAGATAGACTTCGAGATTGGTGAAAGTAAAATGCCGGTCCATTTCGGCTTGTGAAATGGTCATCGTCTTGATCATTTCGAGAAACATGTCGCACAGGTGGCGATAGGATTTCTTTTCGATGTTTCGGCGTTCTGCATCGGATTTATCGGGAAATGCCAGTGCGATGTTTTTCCGGACAATCCTTTTTCTATAACCGATGACATAGTAGGTAATGAAATAAACAAAGTCCGACAAGGCGTACAATAACCG